>NZ_WEKT01000052.1:0-35972 GCF_009874545.1 Vibrio eleionomae
CTGTAATACTGTTAATAATTTTATTTAATATTTATCCAATAAGTCGCCGTTCTGCGATTAAATTCATCACTTTGCTTAAGCTCATCCAACATACCGCCATTGCGTTCGATGATTTTGCGCGAACCAAGGTTATTTTCGTCGGCAGTCAGCCTTAATTTACTGATACCCAGTTCACGCGCTTGACTCAAAGCCATCTTAAGAATCAGAGTTCCGTAGCCTTTTCTCCGACATGAGGGTGCGATGTCATAGCCGATATGGCCAAGTTCATTACGTAAGATTGGGGCGTTTATATTGTGACGAATTCTTACCACGCCAACAATATTATCGCTATCATCCACCATCCAAAATGTTGAACTCGGCACCCACCCTTCCGGCAACCTCTTTCCCTGCGCATGCATCGTGATCTCGTTAACGTAATTTTGAAAATCCTCTTGAGCTGGTTGGTATAACTCACGATTTTCTTCTCCAGCTGCCTCTATTTCCCGATAAAAAGCAATGAATTGCTGTTGATATAAAGTAGAAGGCGCGATCAATCTCATTAGTTATCCTTTTAGAGTAATGTCTTAATTTTGTTCTTTATATCATAGTGTTAGATATAAAAACATCGTAAACCATCCCTCTTTATCATCAACGTGAATGAACATGTAACTCCTTTTTTCTTAATTATAAGACACCCACAAAGATGTATTTGCTATCAAAGGTGATACACATCACCTAGCAACATATTTTGTTTACATCAAGCTCAATCATAATAACTAGGTCGCAAAAATAATTTTTTACATCAGAAGGTGATGTTGGGAGTGCGTATGATTAATTGGCAATCAGTAAGAACTAAAGTGATACTCGGCTTTAGTGTGTGTGTGGTCAGTTTTGCATTCACTTCTGGTACATCGCTGATCGGTTTAAACCACTCCGCTACTGCATTCAAACACGTATTGAAGGAATCGCATCTATTCGCGCTAGTTAGTGACGTACAGTCTACCTTTCTAAGTGCGCGTATATCCGCGACCCAATTCTTTTTTGACCACTTAGATGAAGAGCTAGCCACGTTTAACAGAGAACGCCTCAAGCTCGAAAAGGCATTAAATACGCTCGAACACAGCCCGGTAATGAAAACGAACCCGAAACTGAATCAAGAAACTGAGCAGTTATCGAAAGATATTCATTCTTACATCGCACTATTTGAAAAGGTGATTGAGCAGATTCATAGCTTTGATGACATTTACCAAAATCAATTTTTAAAAGAGTTTAAAATTGTTAAACAGGATCTCGATAACCTCCTGATTACTGCCAAACAATCTCAAGACTCTAACTTTGAATATACCATTGCCAAACTTCTTGAAGTCATGCTGTCAATCGAAGTCAAAGCAATCGAAGCCATATACGATAGCCAGCACGACACAAAAGAATTTGAACATTTAGTGAGTGGCGAGTTACCCAAATACCTACAATCCGTTAAATCTCAATTACATAATGCGCAAGAGCGAGCGTTGTTTACTGACTTTGAAAAACATGAAAAACTTTTCTTAGCCGCTTTCGATAAGCTTAACTCGCTGATTGTCATCTTATTGAAAGAGAAGCACCAACTTGCCATATTTGGCAGTCGTACGGCTGATGACATTAAAATGATAAAAGCCGATTTACTCGAAATGCAACAGCATGAAGCCGACGTCATTGCACAAGAGAAAGCACTGTTTCAATTACTTATCGAGATTCTCAGTGGGGTTGCATTACTGACGGCAATAGCGTGTTCAGTGGGCTGCTCAAGGATGATCAGTAACGGAATGGATCGTTTAACCGTGGGTATCCGAGCCCTTGCAGCCGGCGATCTCACCCACCGCAATGACGTTGACTTGCGTAAAAAAGACGAATTCACGACATTAAGCTATCACCTTAACCTCTCGTTCGAATCGTTAGCGGAAGTCATAGGTGAAGTCAGTAATGCATCGGGTAGCGTCAACACTATGTCTGGCTCGCTCAATCACATCGCAGGCAATGTAAATAATTCCACCACGACGTTAAAAAGTGAGATGGAACAGATCAGTGTCGCGCTCCACCAAATGACAGCCTCGTCGGAAGAGATTGCGTGTAGTGCAGAACAAACCTCGCAATTTACTAGTAGTGCATCAGAATCAACATCGATCACTGTTGAAACCATCAGCGCCGTGCTCAGCAGTATTTCAACCATCAATCAAGATATGAATGATTGCGCGGCGACCACACAGCAATTGCTGAAACAATCAGAGAGTATTGGTTCCATCATCACCACCATTCATGGCATCGCTGAGCAGACCAACCTACTCGCCTTAAATGCAGCAATCGAATCCGCTCGCGCGGGCGAACAAGGCCGAGGTTTCGCAGTGGTTGCCGATGAAGTTCGCTCACTGTCTCATCGCACCCAAACGTCCACTGATGAAATAGAAGCATTAATCGCGCAATTGCAACAAAGCGTCGAACAAGTGAATACATCGGTCGTGCACTGTCAGGACACAACAACCCGAGCCAGTTGCCAAGCAAACCAAGTTACAGAATCGATGGATACAATCAAAAATACCATTGATGAGCTGCATGATGCTAATTCCCAAGTGGCGATAGCGATAGAAGAACAAAACGCAACCACCTGCGCTATCAGTGGCAGCATTGATAATGCCACAGAAATCAGCGTGAATACCGCAAACGACGCATCTGAGTTACAACGTAACAGTGAAGAATTAGCGGATATGTCAATCCGTCTTATGTCTCGAGTTAAACAGTTCAAATTAGCAAGCTAATATTTTCCTCTAGCCCCGTTGGTGGGGCTAGAGGCATTTATGCTAACTGGTTCGTCATTTCTAACGCAAATCATGTAATAAAACGCTGAAAAAACCGCCAAACAACCGATTGATTAACGATGTTTATTGACTTCTGCCGAGAACTTTTTAGGATCGCCATTTTACATAATTAGGATCACCAATCATGTCCGATACTACCCCAACCGAAACTCCAGTTGTAGACTTGGAGTCTCTATCACCTGAGCTACGTCATGTGATCGAATTTGAGCAAGTGCCCGAAGCCATGTATCACATGATTCAATCCATCCACGAAGTGTCTGAAGAAGCTGTACGGGAATCTTGGGATAGCCTACCAGCCAGTGCACAAAATATCCTGGATAGCTTCGATCAATTTCATGCCCTCATCACTGTAAGCCAAGCTTTTGCAGGGATGAACGTCATGGAAGAGTTTCCAACGCTCAATTTACCGAAAGACATGAGTGATGAAGATAAAGAAAACTATCGCACTCAAATGTTAGACGAAGTACTGTATAACTGCGTTAAAGACATGATGAAGCAACTGAAAAAGGCTCGTCGTGACCCTATTCTAAAACGTGATTTTCGTGAAGTGTTTGCTTAAGTAGCCCCCTTCAATGAAAAACCGCTTATTTTAATAGGCGGTTTTTTTATGCTTATTAAGGTCATTTAAGTATCTTTAGCCTACCCTTATTATTGAGCCATCTATCATAACTTATAGAAAGTGATGGATTTTTACGCAAAAAAAACGTTTTAATAGAAATTCAGATCGCTAGCTAGGGACGCTTTATGATGCAGCCGAAAACATCCGCTCACCCACAACATGAGACTATTTTCGACATTATCGTGGTCGGCGGAGGAATTAACGGAGCTGGAATTGCAGCAGAAGCCAGTCAAAGAGGGCTAAAAGTTGCAATCTACGATGCACATGATTTCGCTGGCGCAACCTCATCAGCCAGTTCAAAACTGATTCATGGCGGCCTGCGATATTTAGAGCATTATGAATTTCGTCTGGTCAGTGAAGCTCTAGCTGAACGCGAAGTGCTACTGAAAAAAGCGCCCCACCTTGTTAAACCCATGCGATTTCGTCTGCCTCATGAACCCCATTTGCGCCCCACCTGGATGATTCGAATGGGCTTATTTCTTTACGATCATTTAGGTATGAGAGGGAAAGCACCTGCGATCATTAAACCGCATGACGCTCAAGCCGATTCAACATTGGAGAAAAGCTATCGTATCACCCTTGATCCCAATGTCGTGAAAGAGACATTTAAGCAGGGATTCGAATATTCAGATTGCTGGGTTGATGATGCCCGTTTAGTTATTCTGAACATTTTAAGTGCACAAGAGCATGGGGCCGAAACTCGCAACTACTGTACAGTAGAAAAAGCCTATCACAAAGATGGCTTATGGCATGTTGATTTATTCGACCAAAGAACTCAGACTCGCTCAACTCGTATGAGTAAAACGTTAGTCAATGCCACCGGCCCATGGGTGAAATCCTTTCTGACTCAACAAACTCAATTAACGTCACCTTATGGCATCCGCATGATAAAAGGATCCCATATCGTTGTACCCCAAATTCATGACGAACCATATGCCTATATTTTGCAAAACAGCGACCATCGAATCGTATTCGTCATCCCCTATTTGGAGAAATATTCATTAATTGGCACCACCGATGTTGAATATCACGGCAACCCAAGAGAAGCATCGATATCTGAACAAGAACAAGATTATCTCATCGAGATTGTGAACCAACATTTCAAACACCAAATTCGTCGCGAAGATATCGTTTACCAATATAGTGGTGTACGACCATTATGTGATGATGAATCCGATTCTCCACAGGCGATTACTCGTGACTACACTCTGGCTCTCGATGAATCTTGTCCATCCATTTTGTCGATATTCGGTGGCAAACTCACCACTTATAGAAAATTGGCTCAAGCGGCATTAGAAAAGCTCGAACCGTATTTGCCTAATATTGAGCCAGAGCCAAAGATTCCGTCTACCTTACCAGGTTCAGAGCACTATGATTACTCAATGTTGTATCACGATCTCACTCAAGCCTACCCTTTCATTGCATCGGAATTAATTCAGCGATGGCTCACCAGTTACGGTTCGCGCGTTAGCACGACGCTACTACGTAACGTTTCTTGCACGGCTGATTTAGGGAGTGAACTGATACCTGGGCTATTTACCAAAGAAGTGGACTACTTATTAGAATTTGAGCATGTCTATCACGTTGATGATGTACTTTGGCGCCGCACAAAATTAGGTATTGAGGCCAATGAAGAACAAGTAACAATAGTGGACAACTACCTACGGCAGAAACGCGATTCGGAACAAGGAAAAGCACCAGAGACAACGTCACCTTTAACTGAAATCATTAAAGATTAGATCTTCTTGCGTTCCAGTCTTCCAATCGTAGTCCATTTGCATTGCCGTTAGCTCAGCAAGCTCTAAATCTGCTATCTGACTTACAAGCCACAAACACATATCGATACCTGCTGATATTCCCGCCGAAGTCACCACATGACCATCGTGCACCCAACGCGAGTCCGAGATGACTTGAGTATTAGTAAACAACTGTTTGAGTTGCGGAAGATCTTCCCAATGTGTGGTGGCTTTTTTCCCCTCTAACAGCCCAGCTTTACCTAATAAAAACGCGCCAGTGCACACGGACGTGACCCATTGTGCTGACTGTGCAACATCCACTATCCAAGCAATCACATCTGCTTTATCCATTTCATCATGATGAACACCACCGACCACAACTAAAACATCAATAGGAGGATGGGACGTGACCGAATACTTGGGGGTATGATTAAACCCTCCTCGAGCTTGAATAGGGTTGAGTGTTTGCCCTAACGTGAAGACATTCCAATCAGGTCGCCGTAAACGTGCTGCCGTCGAAAAAACTTCAAAGGGACCGCTAAAATCAAGTACTTCCGAGTTTTCGTAGACGTAAATGCCAATATTCATACTTTGTTTTTATTCATCCTTTTCTGTCGCAGATATTGCTATCGCATGCTCTTGAGCAAGAGTAGTTGCTTGTAGCTGTTTAATGTCATCCCACAATTGATCTTTTTCAATCCCTGAAATGCGTTGTTCGTATTTATACCCAAGTAACCTCAAGATGCTGTTTCAGCGAGAATGTATTCGCTCTTAGGCAAGGCACTGATTTGAAGACATAGCCATTCTACGTTGAAAATCAGTAACACCGCCTAGGAGCGAATACAACTCGCCCTTCGGGAGCTCATCTTCTAAATAAACCGTCCGTCGACTTTCTATTTCTTGTCGTACTTCTGCAACTTCATTGACCAGACCAGATAGATAAGTATCTGGCCCTTGAAACCAATCACTATTGTGATCGAGGCATTTTTTACGCTCAGCAATCATCATTAGCTGATCAAGTAACTGATGGTTTAATTCTTTTTTCATCTTGGTGTATGGCCTTAATCACAACAATTACATAGAAAACTCTATCATAAATGACACCTTCTCACTGGATCAGCGTCTTGACCTTACTTAAGTAAAGATGGGAGTAAATTTGATTACATCAGTAGAGCAAAATCTGTAATTGTCTGTTTCGCTTTACTAAAATCGTTACTACCATTGAAATCATGCGCAATCGCAATCACTTCACAACCAGCCGCAACACCCGCTTCGATGCCCGCTGCAGAATCCTCAAAAATGATAGCTTGGGAAGCGTCCACACCTAACTGTTTAAGCGCTGATACGTAAGCTTCTGGATCAGGTTTATGTTTTTGAACATCCTCACGACAAATCATGACCGAAAACAGATGCGTCAATTCAAGCTGTTGCAATATATGTTCAACCATCCAGCGAGCGGCAGAACTGACTAAAGCAAGTGACTTGCTCTGTTTTGCTAACGATTCTAGGTATTCACGGGCGCCAGGATTAAGCGTCAGTTGCTCATTGAGTAAACGCTCGTAATGAGCGCGAAATTTCACGTTGAATTCGTCGAACGGAGGCTGAATATTTCCTTGTTCAAAAAAATGCTGCGTCACTTGATCCCAATTTTGCCCCATTACAGCCTGATAGATATGATAATCAATGTTTACACCATACTCTTCGCATGCCATTGCAATCGCTTTACCCTTTAAGGGCTCTGAATTGACTAAAGTACCATCCATATCAAAGAGGTATGCGTGATGTTGTGTCATATATTTCCTACTGTTATTTAATTACTTGAAAAATATCTTATATGCCCGAAAAATATTGGAATAATCATGAAACCATTCTCGCTGCAACAGAATCATGGGATAACTGGAGTTAGCATTCACTGGCAGTGTATGTGAACTGCCAATAAAATGCTGAGTATTTAAAAACGGTCGTTAAAAAGAGAGTACAGGTAATTCCATTTGATATTGATGCGCCGTTTTCTGATGATGGAACCCTATCCTTTGATAAAACAGATGGGAGTGCTCACGGCTAATATTTGAGCGCACCACTAGTTCTGTTAGTCCATGAACTGTTGCCCATTCTTTTGCCTGTTCGACCAATGCTCGGCCGATTCCTGCACGACGTTCAACATCGGCCACAACTAAGCCCGTGATTTCGGCTTTAAAACCCGACTCAAGAAATAGCCGCTTTTCTACTGCAACCCAACCTAAGGTTAATTCATCACGCTTGGCGACAAATACAGTATGGCTGTCGGAATGAAGCATTTGATGTAACCACTGGCGGGATTGCTCTTGATCGGCATGATAACCAAGTTGTGATGTCAAACTATGAATAGCTGTCACGTCCTGCATGGTGGCGAGAGTGATTGATAACGACATAACTCACCTTAAATACAATTGATGTGTAACACCAATGTGATACCTCTTAAATACTTAGTCGTTCTCGTTGAGCCCTACAAAAAGCAACGAGACAATATCGCTAAGTATAACAAGACGTTATTGTTCTACCAGTGGTTTTTCTCTCGCTTCACAAAGTATTTTTGTAGAAACAGAATAATTATACTGACGGACAATTTTTTGTGAGAAAAATAACTGAGGTAATTCAAATAACACTAATAAACCGATAATAAACCAACCGGAAGTAATACCCAGTGAAATCGTCGTAATTGCGACAATTAATAGAAAGATTTCCCCCAAAAATAAGCCATATCGACCAAGATAAAGATGGTGAAAACCACCAATAAACGACCAATTTAGTACTGCATACGTATCGGGATCCTTAATTCGCGCCGCTAGCTGGGCAAAGTAATAGCGTTTGCGAGTCACCTCTAAGGCATGGACTTGTTGACTTAAAGCTTGCTCTTTTTCTTCTAAATCATGGTTCGATTCGAAGATATTCATTTATGGGACCTCATCACGAATCTTTTCGACTAAATCTGGATGATTACATCGACGAATACGTGCCAAACCTAGTTTCCAACCTTTGAGTGCGCCATATTTTTCAATGCATAAACGAGTGTATTCCGAACACGTGGGCTCGAAATTACACTCCGTTTGAAACCAACGCCGAGATCCACCTGTTCTTTGATAAAAGCGGATCAAGGCTAACGATAAGCGACGCAAATTAGCGGCCTAGAGTTAAAATAACAGCTTCACGCTGCCAAAAGAGCATAAACCTTTTTTTCTCAATCACTTGAAAAACAACTTGCCAACCATCTTGCGCATAACGATTCAACTCTGCTTCCAAGCGTTGCAAAGGAAGGCCACTTGAACCGAGTAAAATTGTGCCGCAACCGCCTTCAACAATAGAGACGACTTTATATTCGTTAAAATTTGCCATGTTATTACCAACGTTGTTTGCACCCTATAAGGGCATTAGTCATAGGGACAAATCATATACACACCCACAATTTATATCAATTATCAATATGTTATATTGCTCTCAAAAAAGAGGGACTCTTTTGCAAATTGCCCAAAAACCCCCGTCATTAATGGCAATATTGATGTTCAACGCAGAATCACTATGGCTTCAAATCAGAGCCTTACCTAAGAGCGAATATATTCGCGCTGAAACAGCATCTTGAGGTTACTGGGCTATGACCGTTTATATATTTTCATTATTACTACTATTAAAACTGAACATACGAACGTCATCACGAGGTTCCCAGCCTAAACGGTCATAGAACGCTTGGGCCGATTTATTCCCGTTGAATACAAATAAATGGGTTTTATCAATGCCAACCTTGGCTAAGGCGTCGACTGCATGGGCAATTAATTGACGTCCAACTCCCTGACCACGGCACAGCTTATCAACAGACAGATGCTGAACGTATCCGCGTCGACCATCAGTGCCAACTAAAATGGCCCCCACCAATTTATCATGGTTAAAAGCCACAAAGCTCAGGCCTGGATTATGTTGCAAATATCGACCAATATTTTCTCGTGAATCGCTATCTCTCATTCGTAAGTTTTCGGTTTGATACCACAACTCAATCACGTGGTTATAATCATCAATTTCCATGGTTCGAATTTGCAACATATTCATTTCCTTATTTTATTACTATGCCGTCTTTATCGCTTTAAAGCGCAACCTTACATAATCCGCCACCCAGCCTTCCTGTTCTGAATACAGTTTTGTTTTCACCAAGCTTTCAACCTCACCAAAAAACACCTGCTGCTGTGTCGGTGTTAAATGACCAATCGCATGGGCGGCAAAAATCTTAAGCCATTCAATAATTCCTGATTGTACCGGAGTTGGCCTTGGGATTAATTCAATATATTCCACTTTAAATCCATGTGAAAGTAATTGTTTTTCATACTGTTGTGGTGATGGGAAATACCAAGGTGATTGATAACTTCCATATTCAGGGTGATTGTTGAAAACCGTTTCAATGGCCTCACGAATTGCTGCGATATTGCCATAACCGCCCATTTCGGCTACGAAACGGCCACCGGTTTTTAGTGATTGAGCAACACCTGCGATCACCGCGTCGCTGTTTGTCATCCAATGTAACGCGGCGTTACTGAACACGGCATCAAACTCTTGCTGATAATTGAGCTCTTCCCCGCTTTTTACATAGGCTTCAATACCTTTGCTTTTGGCAGCGTCAATCATACTGTCACTGGCATCAACGCCGACGATATGACAACCATACTCAACCAGATGTTGTGCTAATGTCCCATCGCCACAACCCAGATCGAGAATATGCTCCCCGCGCTGAGGGGCTAATAAATCAACGACTGGCAAGCCCAATCGCGATACAAATTCGGCATCTTTGGCATATTTTGATGAATTCCATACTTGTGACTGAGTCATACTTTGAGTCCTTATTTAGAGAGTATCGCGGTCTAAAGACCGTAAGAAAGTCGAACGACAAAACGCCATTCCACCTATAAAAGAAAGCTTGGAGTTGGGATCAGAGGAGACTATTGAGCGTGTGTTGCCAGATAGTCAGATCGAGTGGTTTGAATAGATAAAATTGGATATGCAGATTTGGGATTTCTGCATTTAAACAGGTATTTAAAGCGATAAAAGCCGCTTCATCGTGGGGAAAGCCATAAACTCCACATGAGATCGCAGGAAACGCAATACTGTTACAATGGGTTTGTTCCGCAAGCTCCAATGATGATTCATAGGCTTTAGCTAATAACCTTTCAGGATGACGAACTTGATCATAAATAGGTCCAACGGTGTGAATGACATACTGTGCAGATAAGTTTCCCGCCGGAGTAAGGCGAGCTTCACCCGTCGGACAACGAACCCCATCCACTTCAGGCAGAGCTTGGCACGCCGCTAGTAATTCTGGACCAGCTGCACGATGAATGGCGCCATCGACCCCGCCACCACCAAGTAGAGAGCAGTTAGCCGCGTTAACAATTGCATCCACTTTTGCCTGAGTAATGTCTCCACAAATCAGTTCTATCATGACAAACGCTCCTGATTTGCACCTAAAGGCTCAGTCACTGCAGGCCATTTCATTACAACAAGCTCATCACCATTATTATTTTGATAAGTCACATCACAATTGACAAAACCAGCATGCTGATAGAGGGCTTGAGCTTTTTTATGTTCCTGATGAACCGTTAGATAAATTGACTCGTGCTGAGCATACCGTTTTTGAAGATACGCAGGCAATATGCGTAATACCGCTCGGGCATAACCGTTATGCTGGTAACGCTGATCAATAAAAAACGCTCGTAAACCCAACGCATTAAGTGGCGCGCAGTGAAACTGAGCGCCATAGCGAGTATCGACGAGGAAAAAACCGATCACGCACTCAATTCCCTTATTATGGTGAGATAATACGACATAAGGATGCACGTCAAAACCCACACTAGAAAGTATCATATCCATACTGCCCACATAGCGAAGCTGTGACGGTGTCACCGACAAGGCGACCAGTTCGGCATAATGCTGTTGAGCTAACGGGCTAATACTCACACTAGGTTCCATAAACAACCTTGGCATAATGAATGACGGTTACTCGCAAACGACCATCGCGTACGGCGCTGACATTTACTGGTTAATAATAGTACTCAATCCGTTATAGCATTTTATGTAACAAGGTGTATACCCTCTCGTAACCTTTTATTGCCTATGAGACATATCGCAGCCAAAAAAACGCTCTTCAAGCCATTATTTTGAAGAGCGTTGTCATTCGTCATACAGATTTTTAAACTAGAAATGAATCAATGTCTTGCCTAACAGAAAACATTTACGCTGAGGCAGCGCCGAGAAGTCACTATAATTTGATATCAAAAAACTGTTGTGCCCCATTTAAGTTTTTCAAAATACACTCAGTCGTTGCCAACTTGATAGGCACACCAAAACTACTCATCGATGAGAGTGTCTCATTATGGTGCTGACGAATATTGGCTGCTAGTGCATGTGCTTTATCATGAGTGGTATGAGCATCTGCAACTAATAAAACAGGAAAACCTAACCCCGCCGCTCGCCGAGTGGTGGTATCAACACAAAAGTCACTCGCATAACCACAGATAACCACACGATCGACATTCTCCTTTTCTAGAAGCGCCGCTAATTGGGTATGTAGAAAAGAATCGGGCGTTGTTTTACGTACATAAAAGGCACTGGGGTCAGTGTGTAATTGCGTGGGCAATTGCCACTCAGGACTATTGAATGGTAATTCCTCTTCCTCATGTTGAATGAAGACAACAGGATAGGATTGTTCCTGGGCCCATTTTGTTAAGGCATTGATATTGCTTATCACTTGCTCTGCTTTATATGGAGGTGGTGTAACATTGAATAGACCATCTTGTACATCAATAACCAATAAGGCTAATTTCATTCTTTTTCCCTCTTATACCCAAGTAACCTAAACCTAAATAAAAAAGATGGGGCCTATACAGTACCCATTCTCCAACAAATTCGATACAATAGCCTTACATTTACTATGACTATTATTATCACCTTCATGAGTAAAAAACCTGATCGCAGCACCGCCATGCGCCTAATTATCGAGGCGGTTAAATCGGAATTTCCTCTTTATCAAGCCGATACATTTGTTTGTGGCCCTGACAATGAATGTATTGGTTGTCCCAAAAAATTAATGGAGCTCGTGGATACCGAACTCACCTATTGGGAATACGCAATAGAACGTGGGGAAATTCCAACATTCGATGAATTAAATCGCTTTGGCAAAATGTGTAAAAACGTACGCCGAGGACTTGTTCGCAATAAGCGCTTACCTCAAAAAGAAATTGATACTAAAAATATTACCAACGCTGCCTAACCAAAGTAGAGCTTAAATTTTGTGTTTTAACGTTTTATTAAGGCCTAAAAAAACTGGATGCGCAACATCAATAATGCCAAGAAAAAATCGTCAAGCATACCAAGGGATTACAACGAGAACTCTCTCTAATACGAGAGTTCTATATCAATCGACATACACATCTAATGTAGGATCGTTAAAGTGTTCAAACATCATTTCAATATCTTTAGGTAACGTACGTGATTCTGACAATTCGGGAATCTCATCACGGCCGAAAAAGCCAATGTCAGAAATCTCAATATTTTCTTTTGCTTCTCCTGAAATAAAATCACACAGAAAAAATAACTTGTAGATATGAAATGTAAACAGTGGATGATACCCGTGCACTGCGCGATCTTTAATGGCAACTAAGCGTGGATTCGCTACTTCGTAACCAGATTCTTCACGTACTTCACGCATAACGCCTTGCGTTGGCGTTTCGCACACATCACCCCATCCACCCGGTAAGGTCCATTTGCCATCTTCTCTCTCTTTGACGAGTAAGATTTTTCCGTCTTTAAACACTGCACCGCGGACATCAATTTTGGGGGTAGGATAACCCGTTTCATTAATGTAGAGCTGTTCAATTTTATCAACGTCCGTCCCGGCCAAATCCGCAATCATTTGAAAGGCGATATCTTGAACTTGATCAAACCGCTCCAAATCAAATTTATCCTTGCTATAAGCATGTCCAGCCTGTGCTATCGCTTGAAGCTTTTTAGCCATTTCCAGCCATGGTTGCATGACAACTTTCTCCCTATTGGTAGTGCAACCACTCTTTATTTAACACAAGAGAAAAATAACTAATTGATTTAACAATGAGTAGCGCAATCAGGCCTCTACCCTATCACACAGACACTAAAAGAATGTGACAATGTTCATATAAAAATTGTAAACCATTAGAATTAACTAATCATTAACTGTGCGCTGATAGTGATTTTTCAACCTTCGCCAAGGTGGGAGTAGAACCAAATTGGGAACAGAGATCCAACCATTCCTCTTTCAAGACACCGTATTTAATTGAGTCGTAATATTCACCTTGGTAATAACGGACTTTACGCATACGTCCTTCGAGTGTTAACCCAAGTTTAGTTGCGCAGGCCATCATCCTTGGATTCCCCGACCAAGTCGTTAAACCAACTCGAGCAATCGTTAATGTATTAAACAGGTGCGAGATCCAAGGAATCAAAGCCTTAAAAGCAATACCTTGTCCCCAGTAGTGGGAATCATAAATAATCACTCCAACTTCCAACCAACGGGTATCTTTGTTTTCCCAGTAATAAGATACGGAACCGATTGGTTTATCGTTTATCGTGATCAGCAAGCATTCTTCACCTAAACATAGACGGGTAAAATGTCCCATTTGAAAATCTCTCAAATTAGGTCGTTCATACCCAAAGTAAGGTCCGTTCGTTTTTGTCCATTCTTCATCGTCGGTGATAAGTTGATAAATATCGACAAGTTCACTGGGATAGGCAGGCCTTAAAGCAACATCGTCAAACACTAAATCGGTAAAATCAGTTCGGTTAGTCATAATAAAACTTAGTAGAATGCTGTAACTACTTATACCCAAATGACCGCAAGATGCAGAGTTCAGAGCTTCATCAACGAGGTTACTAGGGTATAATTCAATAGTACAAAATAGCTTAATGTATTAAGACGATAGTCTCTCATAGTAAAAATAGTGAAACCGTCCCCTCTCACACCATTCTGACTCTTTTAAATGACAGAAAAATAGATAGAATGATTTCATACCACGAATGACTATGTATTCAAATCAATACGTTGTCTAAGAGCGAGGCCATTCACACTGAAACAGCATTGTGAGGTTACTTGGGTATACCAATAGATTCATTCCCCTAGACCCGCACCTTAGGGGAACGTCGGAACGCTACTGTTTTACTATATTATTCTGCTCAAGGAAGCGATTGAAGTCATTAATCGACATAGGTTTAGCGTAAAGATAGCCCTGACCATATGTCACACCTTCATTGAGCAAGAATTGGTGCTGTTCTTCTGTTTCTATCCCTTCGGCAATAACAGCTAAACCCACCGCATCGCCTAAGCGATGTATAGCACGAGTAATTTCCACATCGTTAATATCGCTCGGTAAATCCATAACAAACGAGCGATCCAGTTTTAATTTTGTAACGGGAAGTCGCTTCAAATAAGAAAGGGAGGAATAACCTGTACCAAAATCATCTATCGCAATCCCCACCCCAAGCTGTCTCAATTGCTGCAACTTATCAATGGCAGATTGATTCTTATGCATGATAAAACTTTCGGTTAATTCAATAATGACATGTTCTGCAGGACATTGTGTTGAATCGAAAATCTCTTTCGCTATCGCAGCAAAATCAGACTGCATAATCTGCTTGCCTGAAACGTTAATCGAAGTGAAGCGCAACTTAATACCTGCTTTATCCCATTGCGCCGTCTGTTTACACGCCTTTTCTAGAACCCACTTACCGATGGAATGGATCAAAGTCGTTTCTTCTGCGACCGGAATAAATTTCATGGGTGAAATGTCACCACGTTTCGGATGATGCCAGCGAACTAGGGCTTCCACACCGATACAACGTTTAGTCGCTAATTCAATGATAGGTTGGTAAAAAAGCTCAAGCTGATTTTTTTCAATCGCCAAACGTAATTCACTTTGTAACTGAGTATGTTCCTGAATCACATTTAACATTTCGTTATCGTAAAAATGGTATTGGTTACGCCCCTCTTCTTTCGAGCGGTACATGGCTAAATCTGCATGTTGCAACAAGTTATCGGCATCCGAACCATCTTCGGGATAACATGCAATACCAATACTCGCGGTGACGAAGAAATCACCAAAGCCAACATCAATCGGGGCTGTCAGTGCTTGCATAAGTTTCGTTGCCGTTTTTTCAACACTTTCACGGCTATCTATATTGTTAAGTAAGACTAAGAACTCATCTCCTCCGTAGCGACTGACTAAATCGTCATCGTGCGTGACGTCGAGCATTCGTTCTGAGACTTGGCATAATAAAGAATCACCAGCCGGATGACCGTAGGTATCATTCACTTGTTTAAAGTTGTCTAAATCAATAAAAAGCAGAGCGAGCTTTGATTTTTTATTCCTTGAATTAACTAGCATTTTACGGAATGTTTCGATAAACAACGTACGGTTAGGAAGATTACTTAGTACATCATAATGAGCGAGATAATGAATACGCTCCTGCGCCTGTTTCTGTTCGCTAATATCGTAAATGGTCGCGATGTATCGCTCAACTTCACCGTGGTGATCATAGATTGTCGTCAAACTCAACCACAGTGGCGTTTCTGTACCACGCTTATGCCGTTGCCATATTTCCCCCTGCCAACGCCCCGTATTTTTCGCGATTCCCCACAGATCATCATAAAATTCAGCGTGATGCTTCTCACCTCGTAAAAATGTAATATTGACCCCGATCAGATCTTCATTACGGTAACCCAATATATGTTCAAATGCTGAGTTCACTTTAATAATGTCACACTCTGCATTCAAAATAACGATGCCGTCCATTGTGTTAGAAAACACATTAGCTGCCAGAACTAACTCAGTATCCGCTTCTTTTCGATGAGTGATGTCCGCAATAGACACCACAGAATAGCGTTTACCTTTTTCCTCAAGTGGGGCTAATGCTACCTCAACAGGAAATTCTTCTCCTGATTTATTTAACGCAAACAAATCACGACCTACGCCCATCATTCTAATCGTTGGTTTCTTCACGTAGTTGTCACGTAGAGCAACGTGATTATGACGATACCTTTGTGGAAGTAACATTTCGATCGGTTGATGAACGATTTCTTCTCTCGCGTAGCCAAACACCTCTTCGGTACGTTTATTGGCAATATCGATAAATCCTTTATCATTCACCACTAACACAGCTTCTGGCATCGTATCAATTATGTTGCTGACATGAGCTTCGCTCTGCTGTAGTGAAAGCTGGGCTTGTTTAATCCCTTCAATATCGCTGAAACTACAAAACCAGTTGTTTCCATGTTGGTCATCTAACAATAACGCAAAGCGAACGCTAAACCACCGGAATTCACCATTGGCCTCTTTTACCCGGCACTGGAATGAAAAATCAGAATGTTGTTTTTTATGAATTTCCCATAGCTCAATCAGCATGTTTTGTTCATCCGAATGAATGGCAGCCATCCATTCTTGACGCAATAAAGAAGAATCAGGCTGACCAGTAAAATCGGACCATTGTTTACTCACAAAGTGACAATACCCAGAATCGGTCATTTCTAACATTAGTTGGGGTAAACTACTCGTTACCTGACGAAAATGTGCTTCACTTTTTTGTAATGCTTGTTCTGCAATTTGTCTTTCAGTGATATCCTCAAACACCAAAATCGCACCGCTAATTTCCGATTTATTGAGGCGATAAGGCATGATATTAAGCGAATACACATAATGTTCAATCGTCTCTAAAGTTAAGCAATATCGTTCTCCTGAGTGCACCACATACTTAATTTTGTCCAGTACTGAGGTGATATCAAAGTGCCAATACAAGGTTGATATAGACTGACCCAATAAAATATCGGCATTAAACAACACCTCTGCACAACTGCGGTTATACTGGATAATTTCTAAGTTTTGATTCACGACAATTAAAGGCAAAGAAAAGCTTTCTTTAACATAATGCAAAGCGGTATTAATTTTTGTTAAACGTTCGTTATCTTGCTTAAGGTCGGCACATTCTTTAGCTAACATTTGTCGCGATGGTTCTGCATCGCTCATGGTGGTGAACTTAACGAATGCATCCCGCTGAGTTTGTAGCAGTATGCTGCTCAGTTCGCTGGTTTGTGAGAGTAACATTGCACTTTCAAGCTTTTGTATCAGCGGCAATATCATAATAGAAGGTAAGGTTGCGTCCCCCCATGGAGAATGGATATCTAATCCTAAATGATGGTCTTCACTGCGAGATATTTCCACGACATGCAATTCATTACCTGAGATTTCATCCCTATGGAGCACCACATTAACACTAGGGTACATTTCATGCAGAGTTTGAAACACTGATTCATTCAATGTCGTCAGAGTCACATGCCAATGCCCATTCGGTGCTATTTCATCGACCAAATTATCAATGAGCCCCTTTAAATCAAATTCAGGCCACAGATCCACTCGAACGAGTAATACCGGCAATTGAGAAGCCGTTACTGGAGATGGAACGTTTTTCTGATTTATCATATAGTTAGTCACTTACCTTCTATTTTAGGATAAAACATATCTCGTTATACCTGATTCATCTTGAATACAGTGAATGACCAAAATTCAGTGACAAGATAGTAGAATTATAACGGGTAATTGAGAAATAGAGTGTTTCGTAAGCAGAAACCATTTCTGTACCCAGAATAAATGTGATGAACTTATACTATTTATATCTCTCATTACACCATTTTTTACGCGGTCGTGTACATCACCGACAAGTAACTCATAATGATTACCCCACTGATAATCGTTAAGCTGTTTGTGAATGCGGATAATTGAATATCAGCGTCTAAGCGCACTGAATAAATTGGCGCTAACGCACTTGCCGGCGCAAAGACCACCACAGATAGCACTTGCCGAGTTAATAGATCAAACGGCAGTAAGTAATAAGCCGTCAGTGAAAATAGTATCCCCCAAGCTAAACGCATGACCGTTAGACCAACGGCCATTTTAAACTGGCTGCTTTCAACATTAGGATTAAATAAAACGCCTAACATAAACATCGCCAAAAATGGTGTCGCAGCACCGATCGGATGCAATATTTGGTTGATGACATCTGGGACTTTGACATGTATCGACGCAAGAAAGAACATGACAATATACGTACAAAATGGAACGGATTGAGAAAGGTTTTTTATTACACCTTTGATACCCATCGCATTACCTTGGCTATTAGGTAACAAGTATTTAATGAGAACGTAAGATCCTCCTGTCACTAATAAGGCATTGCCCGTATCAAAAATAGTGGCCAACACGCCACCAGCATTACCAAAATAAAGCTGAATGAACGGCAGGGCAAAACAACCGATATTAAACCCAGTAATATTTAACATCGCTACAGCACGTGTACGATTGACCATTTTGGGCGTCAAATAATAAATAACATAAATGGGTATTAAGCTAGCAAAAAATCCAAATAGGGCGATTCCAACCAAATGCTCAGTAGATTTTAATGAAGCAAACGTGACGATAATGGTCGCAGGTAAAGTAAGGTTCATTAACAGCTTATTAACGACCTGGCCTTCTTTAACGGTCACAAATCCAATCTGTTTTAATGTATACGCTAACGCAATGATAAATACGAAAGATAAGGGCCCAATGAATTGGCTCATAACCACCGCCTAAGATGAAGATAACTTGTAACAAAGAATCTTTTCATCATACCGAGCATTACCTAGCAAATATCTGACAGTAATAGCAATTTAGTCTCATGCCCAAAAAGACATCTCGGTTTTTCGGTTCAATCGAGAGGCATTTTGCATGCCCCACTGACCCGATGGGAAATGGACATCAACCCACGCAACTAACCACACCATGATTCACTCCCTGTCTTTGTGATCATCCGTATCCATCCTAGATAACGGCAATATTACTCATTGAGTAGTGTTCTACCTTCAATGTACTAAAAAGTTGTCAATATTTTCGTGCTTCTTAGCGTCGATTTATCCGTTTCAACATAGTTAGTCTCTGTCATATCCATCTTCCGTAGGTGTTTCAACTACTGAATGCTTTTAAACGACTGAAAACGCTTGGATACATTAAAGTAAAAATAACTGTAATGAATAAACGCTAAGGTTCGTCTAATTAGTAAAGAACCATACAAGGCAGTGATCTAAATGCAACTAGCAGCGTATTGAACTAACCATAAATTGCTAATGTCATAACACTGTCGCTACATTTAAAATAACGGGTATTGGAATTACACTCAGGGAAAAACGCTATGTCGAAGTTATTTAAACCGAGTCGTCCAGAAAAAGAGCACCAAGTCACCGACGAAAACATCTATAAAAATCGGCGCACCTTTCTAAAATCGTTAGGTTTTATCGGGGCTACTGCAGCTCTAACACCACAGGCCAGTGCGTTTAATTTCTTTGGTGATGACGACGAGACGTCAAAATCCACCTTCCACACCCAAGATCTCTCGTTTGCACCCGCCACCCAATACAAAACGTCGGAAACTCAAACTCCCTACAAAAAAGTCATCACCTACAACAACTTTTATGAATTTGGTACCAGCAAAGACGAGCCTGCAAAATCATCCCAAGCGTTTAAGGTCGATCCTTGGTCACTGACCATTGAGGGTTTAGTCGAAAAACCCATCAAACTTAGCTACGACGATCTGCTCAAACGGTTTCCTTTAGAAGAGCGTATATATCGGCTGCGCTGTGTAGAAGCCTGGTCGATGGTAATACCTTGGATTGGATTTGAACTTGGCCAATTACTTCAACAAGCCAAACCACTCTCATCAGCTAAATACGTCGCGTTTGAGACTCTGTATGATCCTAAGCAAATGCCAGGGCAGAAAAGTCGCTTTATTGGCGGCGGGCTTGATTACCCCTATGTAGAAGGTCTTACTATTGAAGAGGCAACCCATCCATTAACCCTGCTTAGCGTTGGATTATATGGAAAAACATTAATGCCCCAAAACGGCGCGCCAATTCGGTTGGTCGTGCCTTGGAAGTATGGTTTCAAAAATATTAAATCCATAGTGCGGATCAAATTGACCGACCAACAGCCGCCTAATACTTGGAACTTACTCGCACCTCATGAATATGGATTTTACGCTAACGTTAATCCCAACGTCGATCATCCGCGCTGGAGTCAAGCAACCGAGCGACGTATTGTCGGCGGAGGTTTACTTTCTACTCAACGTATCGATACCCGCATGTTCAATGGTTATGATGAAGTGGCCAGTTTATACAAGGGCTTAGACCTAAGGAAAAATTTCTAAATGGCATTTAGATACACACTACGTTTTAGTCATTGGCAAAGAATTGGACTCAAAACCGGCATCCATTTACTCGCTTTCGGTTGGCTATGTTGGACATTTTGGCTCGGCGTTCAAGATAGATTAGGGGCAGATCCTGTCAATGGTTTGTTGCATTTTACCGGATTTGGCGCCATCAATTTACTGCTTATTACCTTAAGCCTCTCCACTGTAAGTCGCTATTTGGGTGGTGAATTGATGCGTTTTCGTCGTCTAATCGGCATCTATACCTTTGTGTATGCGCTATGCCATCTCCTCACATTTGCGGTATTTATTCTTGGCCTGGACATCAACAGACTGGGTAATGAAATTGCCGATAGACCCTACATCACGGTAGGCTTTAGTGCGGTGATCATCTTACTCGCATTAACTATCACCTCACCCAACCGTATTCGTAAAAACATGGGACGCCACTGGCAGCAGTTACATAATTTGGTCTACATCGCCCTATTTTTAATGCTGCTACATTTTACTTGGGCTGAAAAAACACCTTGGGGTACACCCGTCTACTATTGGATATTGGGGGCCGCAATCATGTTACCCAAAGCCGGCAAAATAAAACGACTATTGATAAAAAAAAACCTGCGATAACTCGATATACCTAAATGACCTCAAAATGCAGGGTTCAGAGCTTCATCAACGAGCCCTAGTCACGCTCAATAATAAAAATAAGCAATCATTGAAGCAGTGGCTTGATGGGTTGCCCAATCTTGGTAACCCACTTGCATTCTGAGTGCGGTATTCGTTGTTAGGGACCAATTCCACGTTGCCGTAATATCACTGTGATCATTGGCGTTACCACCGATAAGTGCCAACCACTCACCTTCAATACCAAAACGATGCTCATCGTTAAAAGAATAGAGCAATCCCGCACGAGCTCCCACACCAGGGACCCAAACATTATCAGTTAAAGGCCCTTGGTTTAATTCTCCACTGAGCAAACCATAGAAATGCAGCTTTTCTGCTCTTCCCCAAGCTTTCCCCATACCACCATTCAACAACCAGCGATGTTTATCGGTACCATCCGGTCGATCAACACCTAACTTAATATTCCATGCCGTACTTTCAAAGACGCGATTACTCGGTGCTAAAGCCATTGAATCAACAATATACCAGTGATCGATTTGTGATTGACCCGCATCGTCAACACTTACCTTAAGATCGCCAAAGCTAATTTGTGCACCTGGGATAAACCCTTTTTGCGCATCATATAAATCATGATAAGACGGTCGCCACTCCAGTGAAGTACTGTGGTTTTTACCTTGATATAAGTTACGTGCGATACCGAAACGTGCAGACCCATGCCCTTGATCTGGTGACGTATCAGGCTTAGTAACAGGCGGGAATGGCGATGGTGCATCGATTTTGCTTCTCGCGATCAAAATACCCGTTAAACGTCGTGCAGTAGATTGACGTTCTAAGCCTTCATCATACAACTGAAAATTGAGCCATTCATAAGCAAACTCCAGAATTGCAGCGTGTTGGCTCGGGGTAAATGCCTCTTTATCTGGATAGAGGCCATGCTCTTTCAATGCTTTGGCGGCGCGATAGACCCTTTCGTCGACTAAATCTGATTCATGTAACAGGCGAGTACCAAAAGCAGCTCGATAATCTGGACGCTGGGTTAATCCCGCTGAAACCAACGCTTTTACGGTGTCCGAAGGCGTCGCGGAATAAGTGAATTCACTCACCAAATCAAGATCATGATTCGCCAATTGCAACAGTGCTAACAATTGATAAGAACAGTTTTCGTCAAGAAAATAATAATCGAATTCAGCTTGCTCTAACTCCCATAGGTGCTTCAAGATTCGATCGACCTCAACCGAAGAAAAGTTAAGCGGATATTCCCAAATATCACGAGATTCAATATCGTTATATTCGCGCACTTTTTTGTAATAAGGCATCACTGTAAATCGACCTGGGTAGGATCCAATTAACCCTTTTAAAGCGTATAACGCGGCGTTATCATCGGTTTGCGGTTGCGCGGCAAAATTCACTGCGTACGCAACTAACTCACTATTTTTATTCTGATGTTTCGCATCAATACGCAATAAGGTATGACCAAACATCGACGATGGGTTATTCATAAACGCCGTTGGGAACACCAACGTCAGCTCGTCTGGCGAAATCGCCTTTTGCCACTTATTTAATTCTAGGCAATCTAATGTTGGAATAGCACGCCCCTGTTGCGCTTCTAGCCACGTATAACGTGCTGGGAATAAACAGCGATAACGCTGCTTGTCTTTATTCTGATACAGAGCTTGATAGGTTGCTTCAAGCTCCTTTTTGGGATCTGTCTTTCCCTGTTGATCAAGAAAAAAAGTCGCAGAATCAACGGTACTGACATATCGAGAATTCATTCCCGGCAGCGAAATAGCAGGTAAGTAATGACCGAGTTTAAGCCAATAGGCATCTTTACTTAACGTTTGGATGTCAATTGGCTGGCCTTGTTTTACAACGGATGTCTGAACAGTAGCAGCCAGAGAATAAGCAGCAGGAATCGCTGTGGCCAACAATGCGCAAACAAAAAATACAACACGCGATAGAGTCATAAGTCAGCAAATAACGTCAATTTGATGGAGCGTTAAAAATGAGAAACAGCGCCTCGAGAAGAGGCACTGTATAAGAAGAACGGGAGTGCTTAAATTGCGTAAGCTGATAGTTTCTCGTCTTTGGCAATCAGGTGATTTAGATTGTTAAGTACGTCATTAGACGTGACGTTTTCAGAACTAAATACCGTTGCAAAGTTTTGTTTAGCCATTAAGTTGAAGTTCGCTTTATCTTCATCTTTAATACCCCAAACTTCAGATAAGTTTGCTAGCGTTTCCCCCTGACCTTTGGCAATATCGCGCGCCAAGTTGTCCATGTTTCCATCAATGAACATAGCCAGTTTTTGTGCGGAATCGATCGTACCAGTTCCATCACAACCTAATGTACCGAAAGTAATACCAAAGGTTTGGTTGCCGGATGTACCATTGGTGGTTGCCCCTAAAATCTTAAAGACTTTGCCAGACTTACCATCAAAAATCATCGTCCCCAAACCACAACCAATATCATCATCAGCCATTGCTAAGTGAGATAAAGGTAAGGTTGCCGCTAACGCTACCACTGCGAATAGTTTTTTCATGAGTTAAATCCTTAACCTGTATTAAAAACCAAAATGTTCAGGTGAAAACGCTATCACCGTCATTTCAGGCTAGGTCAAGAGATTCTATTCGCCAACAAAATAGCGAGTTAACATTGATATCTAAGGAATAGAAACACGATGCCATCAAAGTTATGTCTACTCAGCTGATAAGATTCTCAATATTGACACATAAGAACATGAATCAATCACTTAAAGGAATCGCATCCCACCCGTGCTGATTCACCCAAGTTTCCAACTGAGGCGGTCGATAATTTACGTCCATTTCGTAGCGAAGCTTGACACTAGAATGAATAAACGTTGGCCTGTCGGGGACATTTAATCGTCGATGCAATGGTCGTTTAAAACGGTATAAACTGGCTCGTGATTCATGTAATTGGCCATGTTCTCCTTCCGTTAACGAATCCCACAAATGGGGTTCAAAGTCTAACCCCGCTTTTTGCGCTTCGGTCAGCATCCAACGTAGTGAAATATCAGCAACACTGTAACCAGAATCATGGTCTGGGGCGTAAGAACCGCCAACATCGCCATGAACACCGGCAAACCAAATTTGTTTAAGATCAACCCCTTCACGGGGAAGCCATAGCGTGGGTTCAAAATCTTCACGTTGCTCATCTATCGATAATGCATGGCGTGCTATACGAACGTTTGGCCCCATTTTTGTATCGTAAAACTCATCTTTACCATCAAATAGTCCGAGCATACCAAAAGGAATACCCAATGCGCCTACCGTATCCCAAACACCAACGAAATGAACCGTATTCTCTTGATGTGCAAACTCTCGTTTAAACGTTAAGGACGTGGCACCTTGAGGGTGGCAACTCGGAGAATAATCTTTATAAATATGCCAAGCTTTTGAAATCATGTTGGCGTGCTCTCGGCGTAAAATGCCGCAATTATGAATTAACCCCGCAAGCGCTCGCATGCTGTAAGCGCCACGACTGAAACCAAACAGATAAATTTTATCTCCAGGTTCGTAGTTATGAACAATGTACCGGTACCCATCGAGAATATTTTTGTGAATCCCATGTCCGGTGATGCCTGCACTCCATTGATCGTGATAAGTACCTAAGCCCCAATCATAAAAAACATGTTGATGGGTTTGCTGCCCCAGAGGAGAGACACCACGAGCAAGCTTGAGCACATTAGAGGGAAAGTCTTTACTGATATCATCTTCAGGACGATTCCAAGTTCCATCAGAACACACTGCGATATTGGCCATCATGACACTCCTGCTTCACTGGAGAAATACAACCTAGACAGCGGCAGTGTAAAAGAGACGATAAACCAATAAATAGCGAGTTCAGCTCGACGCGAGTCACCTCAAAAAACGAATCAATATCGACACACTTCCCATGAATAAACAAGAAATGCGTCGCAACTATAATTTATGTACAAGTATTAATGCACAAGCTTAAGGTACATCCCGCCATAAATGGCTGCTGCATTGACCATCACCCGTTCATCGACATCCAGTGCGTTACTATGTAAACCGCCTTCCACCGGAGTCCCGTGAATGACGTAAACCGACTGACCGCCTTGAGATTGAACGTAATCAGCGAGTAAGGTGAAGTCTTCCGATGCATTAACTGCATGCTCATCGACAACGTCATGAATCAAAGAAAGTTCATGCCCAACTTCAGCCGCCAACGCTTCCATCTCTGGTGAATTCTTACCTGCTAGTGATTCGACCACCAGCTCAGTATCCAACCCCAACTCATAAAGATCAGCACTGGCTTGCATGATGGATTCAACCCGTTGGTTTAGATAATTGAACACTTCGTCAGTGGAAGCTCGGATCTCAACCCATAGCTCAGCTAGTGGTGCAATAATATTCCAACTGTCTCCGCCATCAATTTTGCCTACATTCACTCGCCCAGTACCCGCACTGTGAGGCGCAATTGCATGCAAATTAAGCGTGGCATTCGCGGCACCAAGTAAAGCATTTTTACCTAAATGAGGTTGTCCCGTAGAGTGCGCCGCTTGACCAATAAAGCGAAATTTCCAGCGTTTAACCGCTAAAATATTGGTTGATTTAGGAGAGAACGACCCCGCTTGAGGCATATTAGAGGCAACATGTCCGCCCATTAAATAATCCACGCCATCAAGCACACCTTTAGGGATCATCGTCCGAGCCCCCGATAACCCTTCTTCATCGGGCTGAAAAATGAATTTTATCGAGCCTTTAATTTGCTCACGATGTTGAGCAAAATAATGGGCTAACATCAATCCAGTACAGGTATTGATATCGTGGGCACACATGTGGGCAAATCCCGGATGGCATGACACATACTCTTCTTGTACCGCTTTACGGGAAGGATCGGTACTTTCGGTAATTCGCAAGCAGTCAATATCAAAGCGATACGCCACCGTGGGCCCCGGTTCATTGCCAGTAATCACTCCGACCACACCGGTTAGGCCGCCTTTAGCGGGGGCTAGATATTTGGCGTTAGCTCCGTAATCTAATGCCGCTTGGTATTCCTGTTCCAGCACTTCACTGGGTGGAACAAAAAGACGGTGACTCCCATCAATAATGTCAGTCCCTTGAAATATCTCGTATCCCCAGTTGGCCAGCTTCTCGGCTACGGTAGCCGTTGAGTAAAATTCTAACCAGCCAGGTTGTGGATGGCGGTGTAAATCTCGATGCCACTGCTGTGCAGTTTCAAATTGCTCAAGCAGTTCCTTTTCCAAAAGTTTCAAAAGTTCAGACATTTATCTTCCTATTATTGCTGGCTACTTTGCTCACTTACCACCCTATAGGAAAACCAAAATAATAATTTGGGTCAGATCATGATTTCGACACCTAATTGATAATAAATATCATTACCAACCTAACTAATATCACTAATTTTTGTGATCTCCGAAGGTAATTTTCGTTATTTATCGGAGTATGCTGCAAAGCAGAAACAGAATTTAGGTCATATCAGGATATTGATTGTGACGTTATAAAAACGTCATAACGCCGTAATGACGCAAGGTGATGGCGTACCACCTTACCCCAACCGCTGTAATAAGAACGTGAATATCAACACTGTGTTTATTAACGTTTATACAGCTGATGACGCCTGATTTGACGGACTTTCTGAGTTACGAGGATCAGGCGAGTACTATCTCTCAACTATGCACTCATCCCCGCGGCTCTTGTATTAACAGGAGACCCATGTGGATTATTTTCAGTTGCCATTAACCGCCCTAACATACTGTCGCCTAAGACTATATTTGTGGCGTTGGATATCTGCTGGCAAGCGCTGCCTGTGCCCATATCACTCTCTTGTTAACCTCTTTTCATTGAACCATCAATGCTCGATATTCAAGACGATTATTCACGCCTTACACCGAGTAATGATGACTTTCCCGCACTGTTTTATTTCTGGCGATAGGCCATCCGCATATGAGACAAGAGATGAGCTACTGTCACTGACTCAGTGCGCGACAAAAGTAAACAATATTTGGAGACAACCTCATGAGAAATACTATCAATGATATTAAAGCGCGCGAAATTCTCGACTCACGTGGTAACCCCACCGTCGAAGTCGAAATCTATTCCGATTCAGGATTATCGGCTCGTGCCGCCGTTCCATCAGGTGCTAGCACAGGGTCTCGCGAAGCCATTGAATTGCGAGACAATGATAAAGCCCGTTACCACGGTAAAGGGGTACTAAAAGCTCGTAACTATGTAAACAATGAAATCAAAGCGGCATTACTAGGAAAAGACTTTACCAATCAAGCGGAAATTGACCAAACCATGCTTAACCTTGATGGTACTGAAAACAAAAGCAAACTCGGAGCAAACGCCATTTTAGGGGTTTCCTTAGCCAGTGCACGTTTAGGCGCACTCGCAACGCAACAACCTTTATATCGTTATTTAGGTGGTACGAATGGCAACTTACTCCCTGTTCCTTGTATGAATATTATGAATGGTGGTGTCCATGCTCGTGGTCAAGGAGCTGATTTCCAAGAATTTATGATCGCTCCTTTTGGAGCAAGTACGTTTACCGATGCCGTACGTTGGGGCAGTGAAATTTATCAATCGCTGAAAGACATCTTGCTCAAAGCAGGCATAAGTACTGCTATTGGTGATGAAGGCGGTTTTGCACCTGCCGTCGAAACCAATCGCCAACCTTTACAATGGATTGTGCAAGCCATTGAAAAAGCGGGCTATCGCCCAGGCGAAGATGTCGCTATTTGTATGGATCCCGCTTCAAGCGAATTTTATCGAGATGGTAAATACCATTTACGTACTGAAGGTAGCCAACTGACTTCGCAAGAAATGACCCATTACTACGAAGAACTGCTGCATCAATTCCCAATTGCGTTACTTGAAGATGGGCTAGCTGAAGATGATTGGCAAGGCTGGCATTATCTGAATGAAAAATTAGGCCATAAAATTGAGTTAGTCGGTGACGATTTATTTGTCACCAATGTGAAATACATTGAACGGGGCATCAAAGAAAATGTGGCTAATGCGGCCCTAATTAAACTCAACCAAATCGGTAGCTTAACTGAAACGTTTAATGCCGTTCACTTATGCCATGAAAATCGCTGGGGAACCTTTATTTCTCACCGCAGTGGTGAAACGGTTGATAGTTTTATTGCCGATATGACAGTTGCCA
The DNA here is from genome assembly GCF_009874545.1 of Vibrio eleionomae. Classification (NCBI taxonomy): domain Bacteria; kingdom Pseudomonadati; phylum Pseudomonadota; class Gammaproteobacteria; order Vibrionales; family Vibrionaceae; genus Vibrio; species Vibrio eleionomae. Next base: position 28,248 of record NZ_WEKT01000052.1, read on the forward strand.
TGCGTGCTGGCCATTTAAAAACTGGCGCACCATGTCGTGGTGAACGTGTGGAAAAATACAACCAATTAATGCGTATTGAAGATGCACTCGGCAACGCCGCACAATATGCGGGTAAAAAAGCCTTTAATCATGCCTAAGGCAAAAATGACTGATTAATCCCTATCAGCCTAATCCTTATCAAGCTATATAACAGAGCCCTACTCTATTAGGGCTCCTTTTTCATTAATCCAATGACTTTTTAAATCGTTTGGCAGCAACAAACACGCCCAATATGGCAAAGCAACCAAGCCACAAGCTGTCTTTCCATAGATCGGCCAAATCAGCGCTACGCAAAACAATACCGCGGATCAGGCGCATAAAATGGGAAGCTGGCAAGGCTTCTGCTACCCATTGAGCAGCGACGGGCATCGCTTCATAAGGCGTTAAGAACCCGGATAATAGAATCGAAGGCAGTAATACAAATAATGTCATCTGCATGGCCTGTAACTGGGTCATTGCAACGGTGGAAATGAGAAGCCCTAAGGCCAGGCTTGCTGAAATAAAGAGCAGAGCGCCCAACATAATTTGGCTAATCTCCCCATTGATTGGCACTTTAAATATAAAGTGACCTAAGGTGAGGATAATCACCACCTGTATCAAACCAACAAAAATGTAGGGAATAATTTTGGCGATCATGAGCTCTAACGAACTCACTGGTGTGGTTATCAGTAATTCTAAGTTACCTTGTTCACGCTCTCTTACCACTGCAACACTGGTAAACAGAACCATAGTCATACTTAAAATGACGGCTAATAACCCAGGAACAATATTTACAGCCGAGCTTCTTGCTGGGTTATAAAATAGCGCCACTTTAAAGGTACTCGCAGCGCTGTTCTGAACTTGCTGATTAGCGGTTTCATCGAACAAGGTGAAGGGTAAATTTTGTAACCCCATAATCGCAGAGCTGATCGTACTATCCGAACCATCAACCATCCATTGCCCTAAGGTACGGTTTTGTTCCATACGCTGGTTAACATCTTTAGGAATCACTAATGCTGCGCGAACTTCCCCCGACTGAATCGCATATTGGGCCTGCTTCGGAGTCTGATATATATGAGTAAAATCGGCAACTTGCGACGCTTCTACGGCCGATTTCAACATGCGACTTGTATGGGTGTGGCTCATGTCAACTAACCCAGCAGGTATGTTTCGCACATCCATATTAATGGCATAACCAAACAGAGTCAGCTGGACGAGAGGAATCACCACAATCATAGCAAACGTGATACGGTCACGATAAAGTTGGCGTACCTCTTTAATAATGATTGCCCACATCCGGGTTAAAGCACTCATTGCCGTCCCTCCCCTGTGACTGAAACAAAAACGTCTTCTAAAGTTGGCCTTGCTATGGTGAGTTCAGCATTTTGCAAAGATGGGAATTGCGACTTTATCCAACCAATAGGATCGGAAACATGTTGATATACCAATACCCGAAGACGCACACCTAACTGAGCAGCCGAGCGTACATGAGACCCATGCTGCAGGAGCTTTTGTTTCAATAAGCGCAAATCATCGGCTTTAATTTCAACAATATTAACTCCCATTTGATCCATGAGCTTTTCCGGTTCACCATCTGCGCGCATTTTGCCCGACTCCATGATGGCAAGACGATGGCAACGTTCCGCTTCATCCATGTAATGCGTTGTGACCAAAATGGTGGTTCCAGCTTCTGATAGATCAAATAACCGTTCCCAAAAATCACGACGGTTTTCCGGGTCCACTGCTGAGGTCGGCTCATCAAGAAACAGTAACTCTGGGTCATTCATCGTGGCACACGCTAGAGACAAACGCTGCTTCTGCCCGCCACTCATACCAAAGGCTTTCTGATTACGTAAGTTATCCAAACCATACGTGTGAATTTGTTCTTCACAACGTGCTTTTAGCGCCTTTTTGTTCATACCAAAAATGGTGCCCATAAACTGCAAGTTTTCCTGTACGGTTAGATCGTTATACAGTGAAAATTTTTGCGTCATGTAGCCGATTTTTAAGCGCAATTTGTCCGCATCTTTTGGCACTTGATAGCCAAGTACCTCAACCTTGCCTTCTGTCGGATGCAGCAGCCCAGTGAGTGTTCTGATTGTGGTCGATTTTCCACACCCATTGGGTCCCAAAAATCCGTAAATACTGCCTTTGGGTACTGCTAATGAAATATCGTCGATAGCGGTAAAATCACCAAAGCGCTTCACAATGTGTTCTGCTTTTATGGCTAACTCAGTCATGGGCTTTATCCAAATCTACCTGAACTGGAATACCTGCAGGCAAGGATGCGCTCGAATCAGGCAAACTTATTTTGGTGAGATAGACCAAACGCGAACGGTCGCTCGCACTCATACTTTTATAACTGGTAAACGCCGGCTCTTTCGACATCCAATGAATTGTGCCCGTCACCGCCTTATCTGCACCATCAATATGCACCGTCACTTGGCTGCCAATAGGATAACTCGCAACAAACGGTTCTGGCATATACACGCGTGCGTATGGAGTGGCCCCTGCTTCGATAATCGCTAATACTGCATTGGTTGCGACTCGTTCGCCTTGATTGTATGGCAATGAATCAAGCACGCCATCGCGTGTGGCCTTTATTGTCAACTCTTCCAAGCGATGTTGTTGTAATTTCAATTCGGCCGTTGCAGCCGATAATTTTGCTTTGGCGACTTCAATATCTTCCGTTCTGTAGCCTGAAGACAATTTTTTCAAATTTTGTACCGCTGCCGCATAGGAAGCGCGGGCTTCATCACGATCCGCTTGAGCATTATCTTTTTCCGACTGAGAACTCAACTTACGAGCGACAAGCGCGGCAATTCGCTGATAATGCTTTTCTGCGTTTTCCATATGGACTTTGGCATTATCCACATCCGCTTTGGCTGACTCTACATCTTCGATGCGTTCACCGTTGAGTAATTTATTTAAGCTTACCTGAGCCTGCAATTGCTCCGCTTTTGCTTTTTCCACCACGGCTTGTTGGCTAATCGGTGATAACTGAACCAGCACATCACCTTGATGTATTGGCTGCCCTTCCTTAACAGGAATGGATTGGATAACCTCGCTTGCTGTTGCTGTCAGCGATACACGATCGCGCTCCAATGTTCCCAATGCTTGCGGCTTCTCTTGAGGTGAGCAGCCCGCCAATATCAACGTCAATAAGGCACAAATAAAACCATTACGCATAGTCTGATTCTCGTCGGTCAAGTCCGGTTTTAGTAGAGAACAACCAGATGAGATGACCTTAATTTTGTTTAGTTTAAATTGAATTTAAATTTAAACTAATTTATCTTATAACAAAAATCAAGCAATCTAAGTGACTGTATTATGACCAAACGCAAAACATCGACGCGTGTCGACGGCGAGATCACACGCCAACGCATATTAGAAGCGGCTGGACGACTTTTTGCCGAAAATGGCTTCGCAGAAACCACCAGCAAATCTATTGCGACAGAAGCCGGTGTCGATTTAGCATCTATTAACTATCACTTTGGTAGTCGTAATGGTCTTTATCAGAAAGTGCTTGCCGAAGCACACAGCAGCATCATTGATATCGACAAATTACATGATATTTTGCAGCGGCATACGGAGCCTAAAACACAACTAAAAAGTTTCATCGCACTGCTTTGTGATTCCGCTGGGCATGGTAAAGGCTGGCAGGCGCAAACGTTGGCTCGAGAAATCCTCGCCCCGACATCGAATTTATCGATTTTATTTTCCGAAGAATTGGAACCCAAGATTATGTTGATTAAGCAGTTAATCAGCAAAATCACCAACATTCCTGTTACGTCGCCAGAAGTTTCGGTGTGCCTAATCAATATTATGGCACCCTGTATTGTGATGATTTTGGGAGGAACATCTATCCCTGGCCCCCTACACGAAGCCTCTCAGCTACCGCAAACTGAGATTATCAATCATTTTTATCGTTTCGCGATAGCTGGACTAGACGCGACGGCTGAACACTACCAAAAAGCGCACGCCTGAATGATTATAAAATCACATTGAAAGCAAACGCCCATTCATGCCCTGAAAGAGGTTAAACTTAACTCTTTGATTAAGAGATAAATATCTCATATTAAGCTCATTGGGATATATGACGAAACAACAGCAAGGTAATTACCCTGCTGTTGGGCATTGTGAAAAGCTTGTTTTAGAATGATGGACTGAACTTTCCATCAATCGTTTCAATAAAAAATTGATTGAGGAGGGTGAAATCATTAAGTGTTTTATCTTGCTCTTGCGCCTTATTTTCGTATGTATCCAGTTCATTACTGATAAAATCACTAATCAGGTCAATACGAGGGGCATAAGCAGATTCAAACCCTTGGCGTTTATCATCTAACAACTTGGTAATAGCTTGCTTAAGTTCATTATCCGTGATGAGTTCATTGACTAAAACTTCAAATTCCATAGGTACAACTCCCCTATTTTGCTCAATCCATTTCATCGCCAAAATTGGACGTAATACATAGAAGTATTTCTTAACCCTTACTATCTCACCTTGTAAAAACTCTCGAAAATTACCTTTCGCCATATGGGAATAATGGTAAAAACACGCCCTAGGATTATAAAATTGTGGAACGAGTTGTTTTAGTGCTTGAGTAAACTCATCGTTTTGACGATAAACCATCGGAGAGTTTAACCATTCAATCAAAGCTGGATTAGATTTTCTTAATAACTTTAATGCCTTTTTAAGATCCCATCCATTAATATCTAACAACTCACTGATTGGCTGTTCAACAACATCTCGACAATATTCATGATCGACGCGTAAATACCAATCACGATTTCGTACATATATAAACCGAACATCATAATCACTATCTGCGGAAGGAAATCCCCAGGCTCGACTGCCAGATTCGCATGCATAAAGAATACAAATATCCTCTTTTTGTTCTATCTCTTGTAAGTTTTCTAGTATTTTTTCGCGCACAGCCCTAACTCCTAAGCCAAACTATCTATAATGAGTAATGATTTTTCGCCACAATAGCGAATTTCCCCTCGTATCTTCACTATTTCCTATGTAAATGGGGACCAGATCTAAAAACAGCTTTAGTATTTTTGCGGCATGACGTGAAGGCATATACAGCAATATTATTAATAATTCTATCGGTTAGAATTAATAAAAAACGATGGGTTGTTAAAAAGTTTTGCAAAATGTAGCAATTTATAGTTACTCCATTCCACAACTTCTGGTTTACCAAAACCAATGAAAGGTGGAACATGCTTCTACTGATTACGAATATGCATGCGAAAAGCATTCGATGCTCATAACAATACATTCGAACCAGTAGAGGCAACTCGATTTCATCACNTTATAGTTACTCCATTCCACAACTTCTGGTTTACCAAAACCAATGAAAGGTGGAACATGCTTCTACTGATTACGAATATGCATGCGAAAAGCATTCGATGCTCATAACAATACATTCGAACCAGTAGAGGCAACTCGATTTCATCACGCATACTCAGGGACTGCCGTTCCACCGACTCTCTATAATATCTGCGAGAAACGAGTTTTCAGCACGTTCCAAATTCTAATTTACTCTTCGGAGGCTCACCATGAAAGCGTTCTCTCCATCCGATTTTCCTGTTCTAATCGGCATTGATTGGGCTGACCAAAAACATGATATTTGTGAAATTCTTCCTAACCAAACNTCACCGACTTTTTATGTCATTTCATCCAAACCTAATGCCATTCATGATTGGGCTACACAACTCAAATCGCGATTTCCAAACCAAAAAATCGCCATCGCTTGTGAGTTAAAAAAAGGGCCTCTCATTTATGCCTTAGAGCAATACGATCACATCATTTTGTTTCCCGTCAATCCAACCACCGTCTCTAACATCCGCAAAGCTTTTGCCAGTAGTGGGGCTAAAGATGACCCGACCGACGCATTCATTATTGCCGAATTACTCCAACGAAATATGGATAAATTCTCGCCTCTCGTTCCAGATCAACCTTCTATCCGAGCCATTACCCGGTTAGTTGAAGGACGGCGAAAACTCGTGCAAAATCGTGTCGATTTAACTAACCGAATCACTGCACTACTTAAAGAATACTACCCACAACCTGTTGAATGGTTTAAAGAAAAAGACACCGAAATTTTCTGTGACTTTATTACTCAGTGGCCCACACTTGAGCGAGCACAACAAGCGAGACCATCCACTTTACTTAAGTTTTTCAACGCTCATAATGCCCACTATCCAGAACGTAATCAGCGTCGAGTTGAACAGATAAAATCGGCAGTGACGCTCACTCAAGACCAAGGCATTATTGCCCCAAACACGCTCATGGTTATCATCTNGAGACCATCCACTTTACTTAAGTTTTTCAACGCTCATAATGCCCACTATCCAGAACGTAATCAGCGTCGAGTTGAACAGATAAAATCGGCAGTGACGCTCACTCAAGACCAAGGCATTATTGCCCCAAACACGCTCATGGTTATCATCTGTATCGAACAATTACGCCTGCTCATCAGAGCTATTACCGCCATTGATAAAGACATAAAACAACGCTACAAAGCCCAAAAAGACCGTGCTATCTTCGATAGCTTCCCCGGTGCAGGCCCTCAATTAGCCCCCAGATTACTCGTCGCATTTGGGACTAACAGACAACGATACAATAATGCCGCTGAGCTACAAAAATATGCTGGTATTGCTCCTGTGATTGAACGCAGTGGGAAAAAATCATGGACTCACTGGCGATACTGTTGTCCTAAATTCTTGCGACAAACGTTTATCGAATGGGCTGGGCTTTCTGTCCGTTTTTCATTTTGGGCAAAAGCGTTTTATCAGCAACAAATCGAAAAAGGGAAACCACATAATACAGCGATAAGAGCACTCGCTTTTAAGTGGATTAGAATTGCTTTTCGATGCTGGAAAANCAGTACACCGTATGACGAAACTAAGTATTTAGAGTCTTTAAAAGCAAAGGGATCACAGCTTCTCACTTACGCATTAAATGGCTAAAATTTTACTTGTTGTCCATCTCAGGGCGTGTTGTTANTTAGAATTGCTTTTCGATGCTGGAAAACCAGTACACCGTATGACGAAACTAAGTATTTAGAGTCTTTAAAAGCAAAGGGATCACAGCTTCTCACTTACGCATTAAATGGCTAAAATTTTACTTGTTGTCCATCTCAGGGCGTGTTGTTACATGCCTGCACTTTCGATTTGACTAAATATCCAAGGTGAGACGTGACCTCTTAAACCTGATATTATTTTTTGTATTTGATGATAATCAGGATCTTCTTGATCCATATTTGCTAGAGCAGTTTGTTTAATGTAAATAGCAGTGTCTCTTGGAATTCCTTTTGCAATAAGGTATTTAGTTATCTTACTGTAAGCTCCATTTTCAATAATACTTAGTATCGAATTATCATCTTCAGACATATCCGATAATGGTTTTAGTAACATAGGCAAACCAAAACACACTTTTGATGAGATAATTTGTACTGCTTTATCTATTTGATCACTAGCATTATCAGTAAAGTTGCGCTCCATTAATATATCTCTAAGGAGGTTTTCTTTCCCCCAGTCTGTAGCATACTTACAGATACTCCAGATATATTTATCTAACTGTTCACTATCTTTATTTAGATTTGAAATGTACTTATTAAAATAATAAGGCATGATTTGTGAAAATGTTATAGTTGCATTTTTAAGAGAGTCAAGAACATCTCTATCCCATATATTTAC
>NZ_WEKT01000053.1:0-35687 GCF_009874545.1 Vibrio eleionomae
AAGTCATAATAAGGAACTTGTTGATCATCATGATCAATTAACTTATTGTGAGTTAAGGTTTATTTGATGATGGTAAACTGAGCGACTCTTCAAAAATAACCTTTTCTACAGGCCTTTAAAACCAAGGGGTTTCATGCGTTTGCCCTGCACCCGAGACATTCAATAATTTGGTATGCCTGGTCGAATGCATAATCCTCTCGAGAGGATTCGGTCTTTTCAGCTAAAACACTGTGATTTGTCTCTTGCTCACAGCTTCTGCAATAGCTTCTGATTTTTGTCATCGATAAACCTTATTCGAGAAATACTAATAAAGAGCTAACAGTCATTATACAGAACCACTCTACAAGAACACTTCTGTATAATCTGCCGACTTTCATTACATTAAAGCTCCAACTATTTATCACCATTAACAAAAATCAGAGTCTTATTATCCTATTCATGCCCAAATGCCGACCTTAACTGTTTAATCTTCCCACAGCTCTGTTTTTGCCATTTTCTATTTTAATATGCTTTACAACGCTACCGCCCTTTCGCACACGAACTAAATTGACATACATTTACAATCACGTTGTTGCATATATGTATAGCAAAATAGAGACGAGTTTCCTATGGCATTTACCCATAAAGAGCTATAAAACACGTTGCATCAATCAGTATTTTTCATGAAACAGACTGCAATCCACTTCAAATGGCTATTTGCTCTTCTTTTCCTCGTTAGTTTATCGATTGGTCAGTCCAATTATCTGAATTAATGAGTAATGAAATACATCACATGATCAAAGAGAATACGTCTTCCAACGGGACATAACTTGCCCCTAAGTCAATATTATTCTAATAGCCCCCCCTGTCACTTCCCAATTGGAGACATTGCCGCACTCTGCGTTTTTGGCTCCACCAGCAATTAATACAACTGCCAATTATTCGCGTAAAAACTGTCGAATTTTCTCACTGAGTAATTGAGATTGTGTGAAGCGACGCAATTTATGAAACCGGTTTCTTTTCTATATTTTCGTACATCAAATTGCGATCAATGGTAGCGATAATAAGGAATGGTATGACTCACACCCTTAAAGGACAGTGCATTGCTGAATTCTTTGGCACAGCGCTGTTTATCTTCTTTGGTACTAGCTGTTTGTGTGCTGTTAGGCTCGCAGATTCAGGTTTGAATTCTTGGGATATTTGTATTGTTTGGGGGTTTGCTATTTCGCTGTCGGTCTATTTAACTGCAGGCATATCTGGAGCACATTTAAACCCAGCCGTTACTATCGCCTTTTGGTTGTTCGCTAATTTTGAGCGGCACAAGGTGATCCCATATTCTCTGTCACAATTAGCTGGCACTTTTTGTGGTTCTGCGCTCTGTTACTATTTTTATCAAGATCTCTTTGTCGGTTACATACACGCCCATCACATCCTATTGGGAACCGAAAACAGCCTTTATCTAGCGGGAATTTTCACGACTTTCCCTCATCCCGCTATTACAGTAACCCATGCATTTATGGTCGAAGTTATTCTAACGGCAATCATGATGTGCTTGATTATGTCGCTAACGGATGATGGACATGGTGTTCCCCGTGGCGCGCTGGCACCACTATTAATCGGTATTATGATTGGTGTTATTGGCGCAGCAGCTGGGCCACTCACCGGTTACGCGATGAATCCCGCTCGTGACTTTGGCACACGTCTTTTTATCTATTTGGCTGGTTGGGGCAATATTGCCATGACGGGCGGACGTGACATCCCTTATGTCTTTGTCCCTTTGATTGCCCCCGTAATTGGCACATGTATCGGAGCCATTACTTACCGAGTGTTGATCGTAAAATACTTTCCTAGCCCATATGATGAGCAACAAATGCTTATGGCAGAGCAATCACACGGCGACGTGGATTTAAAAAAGCCAACATTTAAAGGGAAAGCGCTGTAAAAATGGCAGACAATCGAAATAGGATGAAACTCTCGCCCTAAGATAAAAAACTTCTGGAGTGTGTTACAAAAAGGTTGGTTGAAAATCGTGGGTTTAAAATAAACCAATAAACAACACATGCCGTTAAAGACAGTTGGATAACTATTTTTACTTGAGAAATTTATGTTTGGAAGGTTGTAACGGAAGCGTTACGAAAGAGATTGGAGCGGGCAGCGGGAATCGAACCCGCATCATCAGCTTGGAAGGCTGAGGTAATAGCCATTATACGATGCCCGCATTGCTTTGCATCGAAGCGATGGAAGTAATATGCCACTACTCCTTCGAAAAGAAAACCCCTTTTTATCAAAATCTTGTTCGTTTGCGCACTTAATAAACAAAGGCCGATCAATTGGTTACAAAGAGCGCATTAATTGATCAATATAACACCACCCTCTCACTACCTTGTTCTGACTATCAGTATCTTGAACTAAAGTTTGTGGTGCTCACTCGCTTTTTAAGGTGATAGTTTGCCATAATACTCACTATGAAAAGAGAAGCCCCCGCCATAGAACTTACACCAGATTACTACTTAGACAACTTTTTGCGTCTAATCGAACATGCCCATGAATGGTACGTGGATTTGTTGACGGAACAGGAACGTGATTGGATCACGACATTTTTGTCTCTTAACCACGATGCACAATGTTTATTGGTACGTCTGTTATCCCGTAAAGGAGAATGGTTTCGTAGTGATAAGCTCAACTATACTGAAATCGGCGATATCAATGGCGAGCTTCATGCTCTACAAGCGGCTGGATTAGTGGCGCTTAACCCTCACATTGATGAAGTCACTTTATCTGAGACGCTATTAACGAAACCAGAAATTCTAGCGCGTCACCCTACTCTCAGCCGTTCTGCTCGCAAAGAACAATGGTTAGCGACACTGCAACAAAAACAAGAGGCAGGATTACTGGCTCAAATGCCGGCTTATCCCTTTATATTGATTCGCTTACTGAATGCTGAAATTATTGAAGTGTTATTGGTGCTCTTTTTCGGTAACGCCCGCCAAGATCTTAGCCAGTTTGTGTTAGAGGATTTAGGACTTAATCGCTTTGAACCGTATACGCTCAGTCGTGAGAGGCGCTTTTTTACCGAACGCGAGAGCTTAGAAGAGCTACGAGTTATTGCTCAGATTCAACATCAATATTGGTTACTCAATAAGCCGACGCTTACTAGTATCACATCGCTAGTAAACATGATTCCTTCGAAAGCGTCACACCGTCACGTTGAACGTAAACGCCAACGTGTCATTAATCTTCTGGCAAGAGAGCTTGAACACTGCGGTGACTATCAGCAAGCGCTGTATTGGTTTAGTCAATCGGAGCTTGTACCCAGCCGTGAGCGCCGGGCCCGCATTCACGATAAACTTGGCGATATTGCAGAGTACGAAAATATCGTCACTGATATGTTAATCGATCCGCAAGACCAACAAGAACTTGAAGTAGCCCAACGCCTGCATCAAAAAGTCATTCGTTATCGTGGAGGTAAAGTCACCCGCACGGCTAAACCCGCCTATATAGAGCGACACATCGAACTCGACCTCACCCAATGCCGAGTAGAGCTGGCGGTTAAAGCCTATTTAGAGCAACAAGGTTATCGCGTTTATTATTTGGAAAATCACTTCCTGAATACCTTATTAGGCCTAACCTTGTGGCCCGCGCTTTTTGCTCCCATTGAAGGTGCCTTTATTAATCGTTATCAACATCGCCCCTTAGATTTGTATCATGAGGACTTTGTCGATAAACGCCAAGAACTCATCGACCAATCCTTGCAAGCACTCAAAGAGCATGGCGTTCTATCGTTAATGACTCGTTGGCAAGAAAAATGGGGCACCAGTAATCCTTTGATCTACTGGTCTGGTTTTGATGAGACACTTTTTGAACTTGTCGAACAAGCCATTCCACGCGATATTCTGATCGAATTAATGTTGGTTCAACTAAAAGACCTGCGCTTATTTAAAAGCGGTATGCCTGATTTAATCGCCTTTAAAGACGGTAAATATGAATGGATCGAAGTAAAAGGGCCGGGAGACAAGTTACAAGAAAGCCAATGGCGGTGGATTCGTATTTTTAAACAGCTTCAAATCCCCTTTTCTGTCTGTCATGTTAGTGCCAAAAATGACTAACGTTTTAAGTCTGCCAGTTATGGTGCAAGCAAATTGTTATGATTGCCAATTACTTACAGACTAATAAATCGCATTTCACCAATATGTACTTCCAAGCACGACATTACGACGCGCGACCGTTATAGCGCACTATTTTTGTGCACCACCCGATTTTCTGCGCTTTTTTTGTGCCTCGAACTTAAATGTTTACGCTATTTTTCCGGTTTGTTATCGATTTTTAACAGCATAAATCACTCCTTTTCGTGTTCTTATATTATCGAAGCAGAATATCTATTCAGGATACATGTAGTTTCAGTATTTTCTCTGATTATGATTCGATCGTTACACTTTTTCTTAATTTAGGTATGACTTTCGCAAGATGTTCTGTAATGAAACATGAACAACTGCCTATGCAATTGTTTTATACAAAAATCAACATGTTTCATTGTGGCACGATGATTTCACGGAAGGATATTCTGTCTCATCGTAAAGGGACACTTATGGAGACATTTATTTATGACGGCCAAATTAGAAAAAACACTGGGCGCAGTTTCACTTTGGGGAATTGCGGTTGGCCTAGTGATTTCCGGAGAATATTTCGGATGGAGTTATGGTTGGGGCATTTCAGGTACATTGGGCTTTTTGGTAACCACTATTATAGTGGCAGCCATGTATACCTGTTTTATTTTTAGTTTTACTGAATTAACCACGGCCATTCCACATGCCGGCGGGCCTTTTGCCTACAGTCGTCGCGCATTCGGTGAAAAAGGCGGTTTAATTGCAGGCCTTGCCACCTTGATTGAATTCGTGTTTGCGCCACCAGCCATTGCAATGGCTATTGGTGCGTATCTCAATGTTCAGTACCCTGACCTCGATCCGAAAATTGCCGCAGTGGGTGCTTATATTGTGTTCATGACCCTTAATATTCTTGGTGTTAAACTCGCAGCGATGTTCGAACTTTGTGTCACCATTTTAGCTGTGATTGAACTCTTGGTATTTATGGGTGTTGTGGCGCCAGGATTCGCCATCAGTAATTTTGTGGCTAATGGCTGGGCGGGCAGTAATGAGTTTTCATTCGGCACCTTGTCTGCGATCTTCGCGGCAATCCCCTTTGCTATCTGGTTTTTCCTTGCAATTGAAGGCGCAGCAATGGCAGCCGAAGAAGCAAAAGACCCACAACGCACCATTCCTAAAGCGTACATCGCAGGTATTTTAACGCTTGTTGTCCTTGCCCTTGGCGTTATGATCTTCGCTGGCGGTGCGGGTGACTGGAGCAAACTGTCAGGCATCAACGATCCACTTCCACAAGCAATGAAAATGGTGGTTGGTCACAACTCTAACTGGTTGCACATGCTGGTATGGATTGGTCTGTTTGGTCTTATTGCAAGCTTCCACGGTATTATCTTGGGTTACTCGCGTCAGTTCTTCGCGTTATCTCGCGCAGGTTACTTACCAAAAAGCTTATCGACCTTGTCTCGCTTTAAAACCCCACATCGTGCAATTTTGGCCGGTGGTGTGATTGGTATCATCGCGATCTTTAGTGATGGTGTGGTGAACCTGCAAGGGATGAGCCTGACTGCTGCTATGATCACCATCGCTGTGTTTGGTGCGATTGTTATGTACATCATGAGTATGCTCAGTCTGTTCAAATTGCGTCGCAGTGAACCGAATTTGAATCGTACGTACCGCGCGCCGTTCTACCCTATCGTACCCGGTATTGCTCTGGTACTCGCTGTGCTGTGTTTGATTGCAATGGTTTGGTTTAACCAAGTGATTACGCTGATTTTCTTAGCCATGATGTTTGTCGGTTACGTCTATTTCAGCATGACAAAACATCAACGTGAGAATGCCGAAGAAGATTTAATGCTTGTCGGAGACAATCATTAAGTTAGAACTCGTCTGATTTAAACACTATAAGGTCGGCACTCTTGCCGGCCTTACTCTTTTTAAGATCATCTTTTTACCCAACTACTTTAACCAACTACGCGCTTAACCTTCACGTTCAAACCGAACTATCACCCTCCTCTGACAGACAATTTACATTTGGTAAAAAACCAGTTTCACACCAGTTTGAAGCGGATCGCACAAATGACCTACTGTTGGTTTTCTCAGCACATTTTGTCGTTAAAATTCATTCCATCAGCAACTATAAGCTGAAACAGTTATTAGAAATGTTAATACATTCCGTTGCTAGGAAATTCATAATGAAAACCAAAAGACATATCGACGTTATTTGTGACGAATGCTATCAAGAGTTTTCGCTCACGCCTCATGATCAAAAAAACATTGCTGAATACGGACACATTCACTGTAAGCATTGCTCAACCATGGTGACGTTCGAAGATACCATTTCACACAAACTGAAATCTTTTGCACTGTTGTCGTTTTATCTGATCAATACCATCACCATTCTCACTATTATGTTAAGCCATTTAGTGATGGAAAACGGATATCCAGCGACTTATGCCTTGGCCAGTGTCGGGCTATACATTATCGTGATGATGGCCATGAAAGGTAACCCATCTAAACTGGTCAGCATTATGAAGGAACGTGATACCGTTTTTTAAACAAACGTATGAATATACCGGGCGGTATGTTCAATGATGAAATGCTCTTCAATGACGAAGTGAAGCCCGGTAAAAAATCAATAAGTATCAATTATCTACAAATCCTCTTTCATATCTTAGACCCTATTCCCAGCGACCCATTCCCGCTTCGATATTCCATTACCCACTTGAAAATTTCCTTTTTATGCGATTAAATTTTTTATGTTCTATCTTACTGAGTGACAGATAGAAAACGTTCAGATCGATGCGATCGCCTTAGGATCCGATGATCCATTTTCCAAAGTTTGACTACAATGATTTTGAGGTCTGTAGACCTAGTAACATGACAGCACTTAGTGACGTCATTTAGCCGTAGCAACTAGGAGGTGCGAAGATGAATATTCGTGAAAACATTGACGTACTGGAACAACAAATCTACATCGCCTGCTCTGAAGGTGATTACGACACTGTGTCTAAACTGGAAAAGCAGTTGGAATATCTCAGGGGTAAAGCCGAACATCCTTTTGAGGAGGATATGTATGCCATCGAAGGGCGTAGTTTCCCAGAAGATTGGTACTAAATATTTTCTTGTACCCTGTCCTATAACGTAAAGAGAGCGCCACTGCGCTCTCTTTTTTATACTATATCGTCATGTTCAAAAGATGTGATTCATTACACTTTAAATCGACTGATCAAAGATTGTAACTCTTGCACCGATTGCAACTGAGCCTGACTCGTGAGGTTAGAGCTACGCGCAGCGTCACTACTTTCAACCGATATTTGATTAATATCCTGCATCGACACGTTAATATCTTGCGTGACACTACTTTGCTCTTCAACAGCACTAGCAATGGTGAGATTCATAGATGAAATATTGCCAATCATGTCAGAGATTGTACTCACCTTATCGCCCACAACTTGGCTTTGAGAGTTGGTGTCCATCACTCGCTTATTCCCACCTTGCACCACTTCAGACACCCGTTTTGAGGTCGCTTGTAAAGTAGAAATCATTTTATCAATTTCTTCTGTAGACTCTTGTGTGCGCTGGGCCAGAGAACGAACTTCGTCTGCCACCACCGCAAAACCTCGACCTTGTTCACCGGCTCGCGCCGCTTCAATCGCTGCGTTCAGCGCTAACAAATTCGTTTGCTCTGAAATGCCGCGAATCACTTCCAAAATCGTTCCAATTTCTTGGCTATCGTGAACTAACGTATCAATTTCCTGAGTGGCAGTTTCAAGATCACGCGTCACTTTACCTATATTTTTCAACATAGTATCAACGACTTCATTGACTTCGGTGGTACTTGCTACCGTTTCTTGAACCACGTTAGAAGCATCGCTTGCATTGCCAGCTATTTCGTTAATCGCCTGTTCCATTTGATTAAATGATTCTTGTACATGGCTATTTTTTTGTAACTGCACTTCCATGGCTTTCATTGTTGTACCGCTGTTTGTAGCGGACTCACGCGCTTTATTCTCAATGTCATTACTGGTTTTAATAATGCCCTGAAAAATCTCGTGTAATGAACTTAAGAAAGTATTAATTCCCGCGGCAAGTTGGCCAATTTCGTCATCACGCTTCATATCTATGCGGAACGTCAAATCGCCACCGGATTGACCCAGTTTGTTAATATGCCCACACAGGAGTTTTAACGGATTAGAGATTGAAGAAGCAAATATCGTGGTCAACACAATGATTACCACGATGACTATCGCGATCAAAATAACAATGTTCAACACGCTGCTAGAAATCGCATTAAACACAGTATTCAAACTCTGTTTGTCGACTGTTTTTAAGTCTGCAACCAAAGTATTTAATTGGGTATTGATCTTCTGATTAAGTGAAACGACTTGCTTAGTATTAGCCACTATTTTTTCGGCGAGTGCTCTTAGCTCTCGGTTTGCTTTTCCTGCCGCTTCTGCTTTGGCCAAAGCAGGCGTACCTTGCAGCTTGACCATCGCATCGTCATTGGCTTTGTCGAGTTCGGTCAAGTAATCAAACAACTGTTTTTCATAACTTTTATCTTTCGACAGGTTCATGAATAACAGCCAAATTTTATAGTTGTTATCCGTGTGCGTCACCGCCGCATTCATAATTTGCCGCTCGAACGTCGTTACATCACTTCGTTTGTCAGCATCAATTAATTTGGCAATGATGTCATACATATAACTATTAGATTGATAGATCGAAACGGTAAAGACCTTATCAACATTACTCATCAACTGTTTATTGGTAGTAAACAGAGTATCAATTTGCGTGACTAAACCCGAGACCTCACCGAGCTTAGTGGCAAGCATCGTATCTTTAAGACCTTGAGCTTGATTAATTTCCTGTTGGGTCGCTTTATATTCTTGCGCAAGCTTATCGAATCCACTTTGATTATTGATGAATTTTTCAGTATTCAACAGCAACGTATCGAGTTGATCCAGCACGACTTTACTACTACTGAGCTCTTGTTGGGCACGATCAATCGATCGTTGAATATCCATATATAAAACGCCCACAATTACAATCAGTATCCCCAAGAGGATAATTGGGGAGAAAAGCTTTTTCTGAACACTCAGATTGGAAAGCGCATTTGTCATTTTAACCGCCGACTTATAAATGTAAAAAATTTAGCAAAGCTAATTACACATCAAACATGTTGAGTGCCTAGATAAGGCTAGTTCATAGTCGGAGATATTGACAATTAACCCATAAAAAAAACGCCATACGGCGTTTTTATATAACGTTGTTTTTTATAAGGTTTTAGAAGAAATCGATGCTAGAACGTCCGCCAGTGTTTTTCTTTGGCTTAGGTTCTGCTGTCGCAGATTGCGATTTATTGCTCTTCTTGGCACTGCTGCCATTTTTATTTTGCTTTGGCTTATTAGAACGCTTCGCTTTACTGCTCGGTTTTTTCGCTTCCGGCTTGGTTTTAACTGCTGGCGCTTCAGTCACTGGCGCCTCACAAATGACCAAATAGAACTCTTGGTTAAACTCAATTAAATCGCCATCATACAACTTACGGCGTTTACGAGTTTCGAACTCACCATTAACAGCCACATACCCTTCACTGATGGCGTATTTTGCTTCACCGCCACCGCTTACGGCATTCGCTATTTTCAGCACTTTATAGAGTTCGATCGGTTGGGCATCTACTTCGACGCCAATCGCTTCAATTTCAATCTCGTCATCAGCGATGTCATTTTCATCAACGTAATCGTGTTGATCCATATCAGTCATGATTTACTCTCATTCACTATTTGTCCGCAGTGTACAAGTATGTCTTCAGAGTTTAAACCTTTATCTCACCAACATAAAAACGGCAACCTTAATGATTGCCGTTTATCTCCTACCCATTTGATATGTGTTGAACCGTTAAGACTTCCCTTTCGCAGGCGCTAAGTCAGGATCAAACATGGGCGTTCTTCTTAATGTGCCAAAGGTAAGCGACAACACCGTACCAATGCCCAAGGCGCCCAAACCAAAGGCCAAAATTGAAGCCGTTGGTGCCATCACTTTACCTAGTGCGCCTAATCCAAGCGCCCCAATCGAGTGGCCCGACACATCTTGCGCTGTCCACAAACTGCTGACGCGCCCCATCAAATGGTTGGGTGTGTGTCCTTGTACCAGAGAGTACTGAATGATTTTGGTGACCGAACCTAAGTAGCCAAAGACCACCAGCACCGCGAGTAAAAGCCAGTAATGATGGACATACCCCATCGCGGCGATCGTGACAAACACCCCTAGTGTACTCCACACCATGATCAAGCCCGGTTTTTCAGATTGATTCACCCACCCCGACATTAACGCACCAAACATCGCACCTAATGGCATGGCAGCATAAAGCAACCCAGCTTCGGTTGGCGTACCGTGATAGACATCCAACGCTAAGGTTGGGAACATCACTTTCACTGCAGTGGCTAAGGTTTCTAGTGTGCCAAGAGCAACAACACTGCCGACCAACTTGTGTTGAAACAAAAACTTAACGCCAATGGTAAGCGACTGCCATGGCGTTTCATCTTTTTGTACTTCCGCGCGCATTTTAGGTAATTGTAATAGAGGTAGTAATGTTAAGAAGGTAATGGCAGCCGCGATGCCGTAGTTCCAGCTCACCTCACCAGTTGCAATAATTAACCCACCAATGGCAGGAGAAAGCACCATGCCTGCACGCACAGTAAACATACTCAGTGCCGCTGCAGAAGGAATATTTTCACGACCAACGATCACTTGCATGCACGCCATCAAGGCAGTCACACCCAGAGCGGCAAAAAAGCCATTCCAGAGTGATAAGAAATAGAGCACGATTAAAGAGGGATCGGGCAGCATGGCATTGAGTGTCATAAACACAAAGCCAACCCCACATATGCCTCGAGCTAATAATATGAGACGTTTTCGCTCATATCGGTCGGCAAGTACCCCGCCAAGTAAGAGGCCAATAAACATGCCGCAGCCATCTAACGCCATAATCAGCCCTACTGCGAACGTAGAGTGTGTCATGTCATGCACTTGGATTGGCACTGCAACCATCATCAGGCCTAATGCTAATACAGAGACTAATCGAGCGATAAACACCATACGAAAGTCACGGTTTTCTTTTAACAGGGAAAAGTCGACTAAAAAAGAGGATTTTTTCATAATAACGTCTTAATAAGCTGCTCCCAGAGTAGTCACTCTGGGAGCAGTATTCAGTGAGTGGAATCAGTTCAGTTGAGTATCGTTGCGAATCGCACGATCAAGCATTGGTCCCACAATTTTGAGTGTTTCCGGTTCCAAAATATCTTGGTGGCGTGTATCAATATGCAGTTGAGTTAACTCTCCAGCATACTGTGACCACACCTCTTCGATATCAAAATCAGGGAAGGTTTGGTCTGCAACGAACAGGTGCACACGGCCGGAGTAATAGGTTGTTTTGGCCGTAGCCATAATACCAACCGCATACCCATAGTTCGCATCTACATCAGCCAACATTGCCTTTTGTGCTTCGCTCATTTCAGGCGCGCCATCACCGTTCTTCTCTTCTAAGAAAGCCGCTTTCTCTTTTTCAGCCACTTCTTCGTTCATCGCCGCATCCCAATCTTGGCATTCGGTTGGGTAGGTATCGAATAAACCGACAAACGCAACCTCTTCCCCTTCGGCTTGTAATCGCGCAGCTAGCGTATGCGCAACGTTCCCGCCAAAGGAATATCCGGTTAGATGATATGGACCATGAGGTTGCACTTTTTTCAGCTCGTCATAATACATATCGCACGCTTCATCCATGGTTTTGGCAGTTGCGATCGCGCCACCATCAACCGGTGATTGCAAACCAATGATTGGGTATGAACCGCCAAGATAACGGAGTAACCCTGTATAGAGCCAAGAAAAACCAGAGGCCGGATTAATACAGACCAGAGGCGCACCTTCACCACGGCGAATAGGCAGAACTTTTTCCAGCCCAACCATAGATTGACCATCTGTGCCTGCATCAAGGCATTGCGCCAACGCTTCAACACTCGGGTTAATGATGATTTGCCCTACAGATAACGTCTGACCGGTCTTTTCCTGAATTTCAGCAGCAAGGCGCATACACAGCAGTGAATGTCCGCCTAACGAGAAGAAATCATCTTTCACCGTGACTGAGCTGACTTGCAGTAATTCACAGAATAAATCGGCAACAATACGTTCATTGTCACTTTCGGGTTGACGGCCTTGGTGACCACCTTCAAGAGTTGGTAGCGGTAACGCTTTGCGATCCAACTTGCCGTTTGCACTGAGTGGAAATTCTGCTAATTCAACAATCGCGACTGGCACCATATGTGACGGCAGTAAGGCTTGCATTTGTCTGCGCAGATCGGTGGTGTCTAACGGTGCCTGTCCTTCTAAGGGAATAGCATATCCGACGAGCTGGCGATTATCGGCACCCGCCATCACCGTTTGCGTTTCTAATGTTTTGGCGCAAACCACCGCTTGATGTACTTGCGGTAATTGTTGTAAACACGCTTCGATTTCACCAAGTTCAATCCGTTGACCACGAATCTTTAATTGATCATCGCTACGGCCAAGATATTCGACTTTACCAGAAGATAACCAACGCACGACATCACCGGTGCGATACATGCGTTCGCCTTCTTTGCCGTAAGGGTCTGCAACAAAGCGATCCGCCGTTAAACTACTGCGGTTTAAGTACCCAACCGCAAGCTGCTTACCCGTCAGGTACAATTCACCCGGAACGCCCACGGGCACTTCGCGTAAAAAGCTATCTAAGATACGCAGTTGAGTATTCCAAACGGGTAAACCAATTGGCACACCGCCACTGGTACTTTCTTGTAACGCCTCACCAAACGCTGGGCAGTAGGTGACATCAACGGCAGCTTCTGTTGGGCCGTATAAATTATGCAATGGCGCATCAATATGGCGCTGATAAAGAGCGGATAACTCTTTGGTTAACGCTTCACCACTACAGAAAACACGGCGTAATGTAAAGGCCACCTGATCACCGGCATCCACTTGGCTATCCACATAAGCGATAAAAGCCGCCAACATTGAGGGAACAAAGTGCGTGGTGGTGACATGATAATCTTCAATCAAATGCAGTAACGCGTCTGGATCTTTATGTACTTCTGGTGGCGCCATCATCAGGCTCGCACCTTCAATCAATGCCCAGAAAAATTCCCACACGGACACGTCAAAGCTACATGGCGTTTTTTGCAACACTACATCACTGCTATCAAGTTGATATTCATGCTGCATCCAAGCCAAGCGATTGACAATCGCACCATGAGAAACCAGCACGCCTTTAGGATTACCGGTCGAGCCAGAGGTGTAAATGATATACGCACCATCTTCTGGATTCAGCGGACGATTATGTGTTAATTCGCTGGCCGGTTCCGGCAGTTGATCAAGCAATAAAATATTGGCCTGCTGTTCAAATAGTGGCGCAAATTCAGAAGTAGTGATCACCAAACTTGGTTTAGCGTCATCGACCATATAGGTTAAACGCTCAACTGGGTAAGTCACATCTAAAGGCAAATACACAGCGCCAGCTTCAATCACCGCGTTAATCGCCAAACTCAATTTTACGCTACGAGGTAAAGCGACGGCGACAATATCGCCACCTTGTACCTCACGTTCAACCAGTTGGTTGGATAACCCTTGTACACTTTGACGCATTTCGCGATAACTGAAATGATGATCGACATCCAACAATGCCGGAGCATCAGGCGTTTGCCACGCTTTTTCACGCATCAGTTCACGTAGCGTAGTATTGGGTAATCTCACTTCGGTTTGATTAATTTGCGTGAGTAACGCGCGATCAGCCTCAGTCTGCAAATGATATTCACGAACCGGTTTAGCGGGATCAGCAATAATTTGTTCGATCAGTAATTGCACTTGTTGAGCAATACGCTGCGCGGAATATTTGCCATTTCGATACGCCACGATCATTTCCACACTATCACCAGGAATCACAAATAGCGTCAACGGATAATGGGTATAACCGCGATTGACAATATTATCGAGGGTTAAATGATGGTAGTTACGCCCAACCCACGCTTCTTCATCTGGGAAGTTTTCTACCGACAGCATGGTGTCGAATAAGGTTTCACCACCAATCAAACGTTGAATGTCGCCCAGTCCTAATACATCGTTTTCCAGCAAACCGATTTGTTCTTGCTGAACTTGAACTAACTGTTCAACTAAGGTTTGTTGCGGCGTGAGTGCCATACGCACCGGGATCGTGTTCGTGAACAAGCCGACTTGCTGGTCAATGCCAGATACTTCAGCAAAACGTCCTGAAATAGGTGAGCCAAAAATGACATCTTCACGCCCTGTAATTGAGCCTAAAATCAGCGCCCATACACCCTGCATTAAGGTGTTTAAGGTCAGGCCTTGCTCACGACATAATGTATACAGTTTAGCTGACTGCTCTACCGATAGATTAAACCCATGTTCAATGACTTCATGACGCTCAATCTCACCATCGTAAGCCATGGTTGGCATCGCTTTATCAAGTTGCTCACGCCACAATTTTTCAGCCGCTTTACGATCACGAGCCGTCAGTTGATCAACAATCGTTGCGTAAGGGGTGATATCACTATTTTCAGCGGTATTGCCGTCTTGATACCCGTCAAGTAAGGTTTTAAGAATCATCGGGGTAGACCAACCATCAACAATAAGATGGTGTTCAGACACGATCACGCTATGATGATTTTCGCCATGATGTACGACGCGACAAAACAGTAACGGCTTGTCCGGGCATGTGACATCAAAGCGACGTTCAATTTCGTTGAGTTTGATCGCCGCTAAACGGCGTTGTTGTTCTTCATCTGAAAACGCCG
This sequence comes from Vibrio eleionomae, assembly GCF_009874545.1. Lineage (NCBI taxonomy): Bacteria > Pseudomonadati > Pseudomonadota > Gammaproteobacteria > Vibrionales > Vibrionaceae > Vibrio > Vibrio eleionomae. The sequence continues at coordinate 14,912 of NZ_WEKT01000053.1, forward strand.
TTAAATCCGTTTCTTCCACTGGCCATAATGGGCCTTGCTGTTTGTGGGGATCAACCAGAATTTGTAACGTTGTATCAGCAATATCACTATCAAATCGTATCCATAACTGCGGATACTGTTTGACGACATTATCTAAGCTTTGTTGAAGACGAGTCGCATCGTATTCACCACGAAATTCCATGATAGAAATCGCATTATAATTACTGCCTCGTTCAGCGAGTTGCGATTGAAAATAGAGCCCTTTTTGCAGCGGTAATGTGTGTAGCACATGCGTGACTTCACCATACTTCTCGCGAACTTTGCTCCACTGCTGCGACGTTAACTCTACCGATAAATCGGCTTTTGCTGCTACTGCAGGAGATTTCTTTTTCGCTTTGCGAACTTTCGCAGCTTGCGCGATATTACTCAGCACTTTGCGAGTAAAAATATCCTTTGCCTTAAGGACAAAGCCACGTTTGCGCATCTTGGTTGTCAGCGCCATCGCTGTAATACTATCGCCACCTAGTGCGAAGAAGTCATCACTCGGGAGTACTTCATCAACGCGCAGCAATTCGGCTACCACGTCGCATAAAGCTTGTAACTGAGCACTCTCTTGAACTGTGTTTTTCTCAGTTTTAACCATTTGAGACATCACCATTTCTATTCTTCCTTATTCCTATAGATGACGATTTATGATCGGATATCAGACCAATGTTGGTCGATGTACTGCGTGCATTGGGCTTTGATTTCTGGTCCATATACGGCAGTCCAACCAGGAGGAACAGGAGCGAAATTTGGCCATAAACTGTATTGATGCTGGGTATTTATCAATACAAGAAATTGATGTTTTTCATCATCGAATGGGTTGATATATTGATCTTTCATTGATTAACCTAACGTCTACTTTGCATCAAAAATCGATGTGGGTTTCCCCCAATCTAGGGCCGTGACAGCTGACCTTTCAGTGATGTTGTATAATCTGCCCCAGTGTTACCAGGTTACAGATGTGATCACCTGATTTTTAATCCAATAAAAATGACATAAACAGCGCTCGATTGAGAGCTCATCCTGCAAATTTGGGGTAAGGGCAAACGTGAGCGTGCTTGCTTGGCTATTCCCCGCAATGAGCTTTGCGTCCGAGAAATCGAGATAACGTTTTACTCTTGGGTAAAGCGCTTTGAAGAGACTTTCCTTGGCTGAAAAAGCCATGGTCAGTTGTTGAGCTTGGTCATAGGAGCATTGGGCATCATCATTCAAAGATGCAAGGCAGCGTGCTTCCTGCTGATTAACGACCATTGGGCCGACATCCGATACTTCTTGAGTCGTCAATTGCTCTTGTACATCCACACCTATGGCTTGGCAGTCTGATTTCATCGCACACGTGGCGATAGCCAAATCGTCACTGTGAGAAATGGACCCAACAACGGAATCAGGCCAAATCGGTGCGCGATGCTCTCCGATTTCAATAAAAAAATCGGAGTATCCCAACGAGCACAACGCATCATTAGCTGCAGTTCTTCCTGCAACAAATTCTGCTTTACGCTTATTCACTGCATTGACCAACGTTTCCGGCAGTGGAACAAGACAAGTATCCGTGCGTTCATTGAACTCATGGCGATGGAACTGACGCAGATACAAGATATGTTGGCCTAATGTTAGTGGTTGGCATACTCCGATATAGGACATGTCACTGTTCTCTCTAAACTCTTTAATCAATAATCGGTCACCAGTATTAAGCAACCTGTTGCTAATAACCAACTATTTGATAAAAGGGAACTATTTTGTCTGTTTTGCTTCAATAATCTGCCACCATTGATTCACGGTCGGCTGTTTTGTTAACTCAGATAGCTCGATTTTCAGACCCGCGTGTTGCCAGCCCTTAACCAAGGTTTCTGCGTGTGATGGCTCTAAGCCAGATTCAATCAGGTTTTCATCATCGAAAATCTCGCGAGCTAAACGGTTCGTCATCGCCGCAATTTGTGATTTCAGTCCTGCTTTACTGGTGGGTATACCTGTACCTTGCGTTTTCACCTGCACACCACGGATAACGTCATCGTAAGTCGTGACAAAACCACAGCGTTTCGATACATAATTCAGTGCATGAATGTGCTCTTCACGAGAAAAATCACCCAGAGAATCAGAGACAAAGAAGGCTTGAATGTCATACATAAACGCATCGGCAGCTGTCAACATACAACCGATATGGGCATAAACACCGACAATGATCAGTTGATCGCGTCCGGTTTCTTGCATCATGGATAACAGATCAGAACGTTTGAAGGCACTGTAGCGCCATTTGGTATACACGATATCGTCTGCTTGCGGTGCAAGCTCAGGCACAACTCGCGTAATGCTGTCATCATCAATTAACCCAGTACCCCAAAAATCGGTGAGCAACGCTCGATCGGCGGGATCTTGATCACCAGGTTGCGCGGTATAAACCACTGGAATACCTTGCGCTTTGCAGGCTTCTTTGATGTTTTTTACGCGTTCAATTAATGTGCTTTTCAACGCCTCATCGGCATAAAAATCCAGAAAATACTGCTGCATATCATGAATCAGTAATACCGCTTTATCCGGGTTCAGTGTCCAATCCACTTTGTTCTCAACACCAAGCATTAGGTTGTCGAGTGAATAAGAATTGAGCTTTGGAATGGCCATTAACGAGGTCCTTATACAGTTGTAGCAAGTTGTGTTGAATAAATTGTGCGAAGTTTTTTCTTATCGATTTTGCCCACTGGGGTTTTAGGCAAAGCAGCGATGAATTCGACGTGATCGGGAATTTTGAAATCTGCCAATCCGCAATCACGTAAGAATGTTTTCATATCTTGCGGGCGAATATCTGCCTCACCAGTTAAGACAATGACAGCGCAGCTTCGCTCGCCCATGTACTCATCAGGAATCGCAATTAAGGCTGCATCATGAACCAGTGGGTGACGTAGCAATTGGTTTTCAATCTCTTCAGCGGCGATTTTCTCACCACCTCGGTTGATCTGATCTTTATCGCGACCAGTCACAACCAAATTGCCTTCCGCCGTCATACGGACGATATCGCCAGTGCGATAAAACCCTTCCGGAGTGAAAGAACGTTCATTGTTGTACGCTGATTTGTAATAGCCGCGGATGGTGTAAGGGCCTTGAACGGTTAGGAAACCTTCCTCCCCTTGCGCCACTTCATTACCTTGCTCGTCAACGATACGCACTTCATCGTATGCCGAGATAGGACGGCCTTGTGTTTCAGTGATCATCTCAAGAGGGTCATCAAGTCGGGTGTAGTTAACCAAACCTTCAGCCATACCAAATACTTGCTGTAACTGGCAATCAAACAGACCCGGTAACTTCTTCGCCGCCGTTTCGCTGAATTTCGCACCGCCCACTTGGATGACTTTTAAACTGGATAAGTCGTAGTCATCATCTTCTTGCACTGTTTCCATCCAGAGCAACGCCAAAGGAGGAACAAGGGCAACGAAATCTACTTCGTGTTCTTCAATCAATTCAAACGCCGCATCAGGTGAAGGATCATCACCAACGATTACCGTGCCGCCAGCCCAAAAAATACCTAAGGTGCCAGGGGAGCTCAGAACATAGTTGTGGGCAACAGGCAACACACAAAGAAAGCGCGTGTTCTCATCGATTTCACAGATTTCATTACTGCCGATGACACTGTAAGCGTAATCATCGTGAGTACGTGGGATCATTTTAGGTACACCCGTCGTACCGCCAGATAACTGGAAGAATGCGACTTTATCTGAGGTGGTGTTTTGGCTGTAATCCGGATCTTTACGGCATTGATCAAGTGCGATAAATCGATCATCAGCGATATTACACTCACCCTTGACTAAAACGTACTGTAACGATGGAGCGTCTTGGACGACTTCTTGCGCTAATGTTTTGTAATCAAAGGAGTAATCATCACCATTAATGATGTATGCTTTCGCACCTGCGTGCTGACAGAAATAGCTGATTTCTGCTTTACGGTGTGCAGGGAGCGCCATCACTGGGCGAATGCCCTTTTGAATCAGACCAAAATAGCAGAAGAAAAACTCTTCAGTATTGGTCATTTGCAATACGACATTATCGCCAGCCACCAAACCTAAATCACTGAAGCCTGCAGCATAACGCCCGACCTCTTCCACCATAGCTTGGTAAGAGTATTCACGGTCTTCACAAATAATGGCTGTGTTTTCAGGAAACTGATTCGCACTCTCAACTAAGTAGTCATAGAAGGTTTTACCTTCCCATAATCCTAACTCACGATATTTTGTGGCCAGATGTTCTGGCCACGGTGTGAATTCTATTTCATCCATAGAAATGTCATTCATGGGTACTTATCTCTCCTAAGCTTTCAGCATTTCTTTAAGATCGATGCCGGCAGCAGATAAGAATGTACTCATCTTGGCACCTGTTTCGTCCAGTTCACTTTCCGGTTGTGATTCGTCAACAATTCCTGCGCCAGCAAAGACTTTCATTGAACGTTTTTGCACTTCTGCACAACGAATAGTAATCACCCATTCACCGTTACCACGCGAATCGCACCACCCCACCATGCCGGTAAAGTAACCACGATCGAACTTCTCGATATCACGAATGGCGTTATAGGCTGTTTCACGCGGGAAACCACATACAGCCGGTGTTGGATGTAGATCAGCTGCAACAGTTAACGCTGTTGTGGTTGGCTCACTGGCCTCACCTTCCAATAGCGTTGAAAGGTGCAACATCGTCTTAGTTTCAATCACAGATGGAATCATCGGGGTATGCAAATGATGACAATAGCGACTCAACACGCGTTCTACTTCCTGAACAACAAGGCTGTGTTCGTGTAAGTCTTTCCCTGTATTAAGGAGTGACTGTACGTGTTCAGCATTGATCTCAGCACTTGCAGAACGAGGACGAGAACCCGCTAGTGGATTCGATACGATATGAGTACCGCGTTTAGAACAAAGCAGTTCCGGGCTCGCGCCCATTAATTTATTGCCATTACCTAATGCTGCTGAAAACGTATATCCCTTCGGATTACTTTGCAGTAAGCGATTAAGTAGCGCACTTTGGTCGATATCTTCATCGGTTGCGACTTCAATCGCGCGCGATAAAACCACTTTATCGAGTTCGGTATTAGCAAATAATTCAATAGCATCGAGTACACCTTGCTTGTACTGCTCTCCAGTAGGACCCGATATTAATTTGCCATTAGCGCTTTGGATTTGATCGTCTATTTGCGCCCGAGTGCTACTAGAAACCGACAATTCCTTAGGGAGGATAAAACGAGTCGGGTTTTCTTCACTAAATGGGACGATACCAAACAACATTGGGTTGTCTGATGGATCATTTTTGGCTTCTTCTAACAACTGAGAAGCGGTTTCAGCAAGTTTACTGAACGGGATAGCTTGATTAAATTCACGCTCAACACCATGACCAATGAAAGTACAAGTTGGTGACGAGAAAAAGAACGGCGTACTATCAAGTTCTTGATTTGAGGTGATTTCTGACATTTGGCTAAAGCCAATTACTTCACGCTTCATCACAGATTCCTTTTACTTATAACCTGTTTTGGGACAGACATCTCGATTGAGAAAAAAAGACTACCCGATAACAGATGCAAATGCTAACTATTATCATTATTATTTTAGAACGTGGTAATATCCATAGACACAGATCACATTTATTGATGTTTTTAGCAAATAAAAAGGGTAAATTATGAGCGTTCACGCTATTCAGAACACCGTATTGATGACAGGCGCATCGCGCGGAATTGGTCACGCAACACTCAAAACGGTCCTGAATGCAGGCTATCGAGTGATTGCCACAGACTATCAGGCTGAGGCATTGTTCACCGCTTGTGCTGAACTTAAAGAGCAATTCGGTGATGCATTAATTCTTCACCCTCTCGATTTAACTCAAGTAGATGAAATTGCTCCGGTGGTTGAGCAGTTAATTAAAGAACATGGTCCGGTTGACCAATTGGTAAGCTGTGCGGGTATTTTGCATCTTTGCCCGATTCTCACCATGAAATCACACGACATCGCTCATACATTTAACGTCAACGTGTTTGGGCAAGTGGCGTTAATGCAAGTACTTGGTCAGCACATGCAACAGCGCGGTAAAGGCAATATGGTCATTATCGGCTCTAATGCAGCGAATACACCGCGGGCAAATATGGGCGCCTACGCATCATCAAAAGCCGCGCTGCACATGATGGTGAAATGTATGGGTATGGAATTAGGAGAACAAGGCATTCGCTGCAATATTGTCAGCCCGGGCTCAACCCGTACAGACATGCAAATGCAATTATGGAATGAAAATTACGGTGAAAAAGAAGTGATTGCTGGCGACGCTAATACGTTCCGTCTCGGTATTCCTCTTGGGAAAATCGCAGAACCGACAGACATTGCCCAAACCGTGCTTTTCTTAATGTCGGATGCAGCCAATCACATTACATTGCACGATTTGCGTGTTGATGGTGGTGCGACGCTCGATAACTAACACGAAGTAATACGCGCTGAAACGATCTCGTTTCAGCGTTTTTCATTGGTTCGATTTCACCCAACCTCAACCGCCCTAAGTAACCACTCTCTTGCATATCTTAATCACTAAGTAGCATAATGATTCGTGACTATTCATTATGGATGACCAGACGAAGGAATCACTATGTCGCTACTCGCTTTTTTTGATATCAACAACACTTTGGTAAATATTCCAATCGGTTCTGGCTATGCTATGTCTTGGATTGAAGCTGTCGGCACACTCTTTGGATTACTCTGTATTTGGTATGCGAGCAAAGAGAAAACCATTAATTACCCGTTTGGGCTGATCAACGTGACACTCTTCGCGATCATCTTTTTTCAGATCCAACTTTACGGCCTGTTATTGTTACAACTGTTTTTCTTTGTCGCCAATGTTTACGGATGGTACGCGTGGACACGCCAAGATGAATATGGTGACACATTAGAAGTGCGCTGGATGCCAGTGCAACTATTAACGATCACCAGTGTTTTATCCATCATTGCCATCGCTTTACTCACCCTCTATATCGATCCATTCTTCACCGCACTTACCCACCTAGCGCTCAGTGTTCTAAGCTTATTTGGTGGCCATATTGCATTACCGGAATTAAGTCCTGATGCCTACCCTTTCTGGGATGCCGCTATTACCGTCTTTTCGATTGTGGCGCAGATCTTAATGACAAGAAAATACGTAGAAAATTGGATACTTTGGGTGGTGATTAATCTAATTAGTGTCGGTGTATATGCCGCCCAAGGCGTTTACGCACTCTCTATTGAATACGTTATTTTGCTATTTATTGCAGCCAACGGCACTAAAGAATGGATTCAAACAGCGAAGAATAATCGAACACCAGCCGTTACAGCGTAATTTTCATATCCAACTTCGTAAACCTAGCAGTTTACGAGGTTGCAATTAACAAGGACCTGAATTGTTATGAGCATACAGCCTCATCTTACTGTCGATGAAAGCCAAGTATCAGATAAGGTGATTGTTTGCGGCGAACCGGATCGCGTCAATCGCATTGCTTCATTATTACAAAATCCTATCCCCGTTGCTGAAAACCGAGAATTTCGTCTCTTTAACGGTGAATACCGCGGCCAGCCAATTACCGTTTGTAGCACTGGTATTGGTGCGCCATCAATGCTTATCGCTCTTGAAGAATTGATCGAATGCGGCGCAAAATCAGTGGTTCGTGTCGGTTCTGCTGGTGCCTTACAAACACACATCGCTTTGGGCGAATTGATCGTTGCAGAGGGTGCCGTGCGTGATGACGGAGGGTCATTATCTTACGTACCCGCCAATTATCCTGCCACCGCCGATTTTCAACTGCTGAGCAAAATTGATCATTTCTTAAGCCAACAACCGCGTCCGTACCATATTGGTATCGTGCGCTCACATGATAGTTTTTACCGCGACGATGAGCTAGAAATATGCCGAAAATGGAACAAAAAAGGCATATTAGGCGCCGATATGGAAACATCTTCTCTTCTGACCGTCGGTCGGCTACGTGGTGTTAAAACCGCCTCTATTTTAAATAATGTGGTGTTGTTCCAAGCTGATGTTAAAGAGGGAATAAACCAGTATGTTGATGCAGATACCGTGATGATGGATGGCGAACGCATGGCAGCAAAAGCAGCACTTGAAGCGTTGACGACGGTGTAAGCGAGTTATGCTAACCGTTATTCATAGAGTTCGTATTAGGTAGAGGGAGCAATTGATCATGACTTTCTTAATCGATCAACTGGCAGAACAACGAATCCTTGCAGCGATTGAAAAAGGCGAGTTAGAAGATTTGCCCAAACAGGGGCAACCGCTGGAACTTGATGATGATCGAGGCGTACCGGAACACCTTAGGATGGGCTATAGAATTCTAAAAAACGCCGGGTACATTCCACCGGAGCTACAGCAGCGTAAAGATGCACTTGAACTGTGTGATTTAGTTGTTCAAAGTGACGCTGATTCACAAGAGACTCAGCAAGTGTTGCGAGATATTCGCAAGTTAGAATTAAAAATGCAGCTAAAAGGCATCGATACTCGCTTCATTCATCGCTATTTAATGAGTAAACACATTAACTTAGCACCTTCTTCTCATGAAGAAGAAGATCACTCAAACTCTTAAACTCATACCAACAAAAAAAGCGAGCCAACGCTCGCTTTTCTATTTGATTGTTTAATGACAGCAATTAATAAATCGGTAACTCAATATCTTTAAATAGGGTTTCGATTTTAGCTGCATTACTGTTGGCAATCACTTCTTCCATCAAAGGTTTGGTCAAATGCGGTGCAAAAGAACCCAAGAAATCGTACATATAGTTATGCAAAATAACGTCTTTGCTGAAACAGATCCATGCTTTACATGGCTCAAGTAAATGATCGAGATTTACATATTTTAAATTGGTGTTAGCAATATCTGTCGCCGCTAGGTTCGACATCAAACCGACACCAAAGTTAAGCGACACATAGCGCTTGATGACATCGGCATCCATAGCACTCATAAAATACTTAGGCTCACACCCAGCAGCCGTCATCGCTTCATCAATACATTCGCGTCCAGTCGCCCCTGGTTCGTAACTCAATAATGGATACTGTGCGATCTGTTCAAGAGTCGGCTTTTCGATACTTGCCAAAGGATGATCTTGGTGAACAACCATCCCCATACGCCACAAATACGCCGGCAAGGCAATTAAGTCTGTGTCAGGAGCAACAATCTGCGCCACGATAGAGAAATCCGTATGACCTTTACTGATGCCGCCACGGGTATCAGAAGGAATGGTTGGATACAGGTTGAAGTTAACGTGAGGATAGCGCTTAGTAAAAGTCGCAACACTCTTCGGCAATAGGTAACTTGCAATAGTATGTGTCGTGTAAATATTAAATGTACCTTTACCCGGATCTACATACTCAGCCGCTATCGCTTTAATCTTTTCTTCCAATAGCAGCATTTTTTCGACTTCTTCGAAAACTTTTTCACCGATATCAGTAATACGTTGCAAGTGTTTACCGTGACGTTCAAAGATACGTACACCTAACTCTTGCTCAAAAAGAAGAATCTGCTTACTTACCCCTGGTTGAGTTGTGTAGAGTGATTCAGAGGCCGAAGATATATTAAGGTTATTATCTTTGACTGCCTTAAGATACTTTAACTGCTGTAACTTCACGTTTTAGGATTCCTCTTATTATCTGTATTTCCAATGAGTTTAGATTTACCTGACCCATTACACACAGATCAATTAACCACTGACTAACTCGTCTTTTACTTATGATAGGGATTGTTCCCCGTTAAATCTACGTTGACGAGTGTTTTATATCGCTGTTCGTCTAATCAACCAGCAATTATGACAAAATCACTGACACCAAATCGATAGGCAAGCCGATTTATGATGTTCTATGCGTATATTTGAGGCGATATTACTCTAAACCTCAATAAAATTAAACTGATACATCATCTTAGTCTGTTTATTATTTAACGCTAATTTATATAATTAACAGATACTTGAGATTAATAAAACGGATTCATCAGGCAAAAAAAAGCCCGCTAGCGCGGGCTTAAAATCATTATGCGTCTTGGTGTTGACGGCGTTGGCTATGACCACGTTCACCACGGTGGTTACCACGATGGTCTCCGCCACGGTTACGATCAAAGCGACGTTCACCACCACGACTGTTACCGTTACCACGGCCACCGCCGTTACGGTTACCGTCAAAACGACGACCGCCTTCACGACGACCACCACCGCGATTTTCACGGAAGTCGGTGAAATCACATACAACAGCATCCACTTCTTTCTGGCGAATACGTAGTTTACGTAATTTCTTAGTCACGCTTTCAGACATGCTCTTAGGCAGCTGAACAAAGGTGTGACCTTGCGCAAGCTTGATAGCACCGATAGAACCTTTAGTTAGGCCAAGTTCGTTTGCTAGTGCGCCAACGATATCTTTAACCTGAACACCTTGTTCACGGCCAACTTGTAATTGGTAAGTTTCCCAATCTACATTGCTGTTACGACCGAAGTCACGACCACCGTTATCACGGTTCTCACGACGCTCACGACGACGCTGTTTGTCACGTTCAATCGCTTCTAACATTGGGTCTTCACCAACATAAAATAGCGGGCGTTTACCTTGTTGACGTTTTAGAAGCATTGCAGCCAAAGTCGTTGCGTCAATATCTAAAGACGTTTGAAGTTTTTCTACAAGTTCTGCAAATTTATCTAACGCTTTATGTTCTTTTTCAGAATCCAAATCGCTAGCCAATTGGCTTAAACGAGATTCTGCCACTTTGTCGCGGTGTGGCAATTGAATTTCTTCCATAGAAGAACGAGTAACACGTTCGATAGTACGCAACATACGAATTTGGTTAGTACGAACCAATAGGATCGCTTTACCTTTACGTCCAGCACGGCCAGTACGACCGATACGGTGAATGTATGATTCCACATCAAATGGAATATCGTAGTTGAATACGTGAGTGATACGCGGCACATCAAGACCACGAGCAACAACGTCAGTTGCTACTAGAATATCAATCACACCTTTTTTAATGTGGTCAACAGTACGTTCACGCAGTGATTGAGGAATATCACCGTGTAGCGCAGCTGCTTTGAAACCACGAGCACTCAACCAATCCGCAAGACGTTCTGTGTCTTGGCGAGTACGTACGAATACGATTGCAGCGTCTGTTTCTTCTGTTTCAAGAAGGCGAGACATTGCTTCGTCTTTTTCAACACCTTTCACTACCCAGAACTGTTGTTCTACTTTTTCAACAGTTTGGTTAGAGCCAGCAACGTCAATACGAGCAGGTTCACGTAAATAACGGTCAACGATGTTTTTAACCATCGGAGGCATAGTCGCAGAGAACAACACGCGTTGTGCTGTTTCTGGTGCCTGTTCCATAATCCAGGTTACATCATCCACGAAGCCCATTTTTAACATCTCGTCAGCTTCGTCAAGAACGAAGGTATGACACTCATCAAGATGTAGGCGTTCGCGAGTAATCAAATCTTTAACACGGCCTGGAGTACCAACAACGATATGCGCACCTGATTTAAGAGCACGCATTTGGTCCACGATAGATGCACCACCGTAGATTTCCAGAACTTTAAGGCCTTTAACATTTTGGCCTAAATTTTTCACTTCAGCGGCTACCTGAATTGCTAGCTCACGAGTTGGAGCCATAACGATAGCTTGTGGTTTACGCTGAGAAAGATCTAATTTGTTCAACAGCGGAAGAGAGAATGCTGCTGTTTTACCTGTACCTGTTTGCGCTTTACCAAGCGCATCACGTCCCTCAATCAGGACAGGGATTGACGCTGCTTGAATTGGTGTTGGTTTCTCGAAGCCCATTTCTGTTAGGGCTGATAAAATTGCACTGTTAAGTGCTAAGTCACTAAAATGAATGACAGTCTCTTGCATGGGATTCCCATATTAATAAAAAAAACCAAGGTCCCACGAGCTTTACCATTTCCAACCAATCCAACCAAATAATTGCTGATTCCGTTCAGATGCGGATAAGTATTAAAACGCATCAAGCCACTTGGGACATACATAGGGAGGCGGATTATTCCCTAAAAGCACAAAAAAAGCTAGGAAAAATTGAAATTCATCACAATATTTTCGCACTCCTGATAAAATCCTGACTTAAAGCCCCCCTATTCCACTACTTTTCTAGCCTTCCAGCCATGATTAAGCACATTTATCTAAGGTTGCTACAAATTGGATTCGACATACAATATATAGTTCAACTTTGACACGAATACGGATTATTTTTCAATTTCCTTTCTATTCATCCATTTCGTTCTTACAAGAACTTCTTCATAAAAAACACTCATAAATTCAATGGATTTAACTTTTAATTTACCCATTAGCATTTTCGACCAACGCACAAAGTCTGATCTTAATCACACGGTCAATTCCGATAAAATCGCAGCACATTTTGCTGAGTATAGAAATACAACTGTTTTAACGTATATTAAAATAGAAATCGGTTTTAAATTAAAAATTATCCCCGCTTTATCTATAATCAATACCAAATGCTCATTTTAGTCACTTTTCCTCTCTACACTCATACAACATAATGATTCATAAGATCTANTATTCATTTAATTTGAAATAAAAATTCATAAATGATTCGTTATAAGATCCTTATTTTTGATAATTAAACTTCACAAAACTTCATTTTTGTCAGATAGATAGTAATTTGACTGATTGCTAACCTCTAATTCTAGAGAGTTTGTTTATAAAACATAGAGACATTGAATGGTTACTTTTTATACAAAATGGGCATTGTAACGCTATTCAATACTGGTAAGTGATCTCTAAACCATAATTATGAGCTTCAATATAAGGGACAATAGCAAGATTGGTAATAGATACTCCTCGCTTGGTAATTAAATATTGAATGCCAGTACCAATCGCCATTCCTGCAGTCACATCACGCCAGTAATGACGCTTAGCATCCACTCGTGAATAAGCGACCGCAGCAGCTGCCAAATAAGCGGGCACACCATAAACATAACCATATCTAAACTGAAGATATGCGGCTGCTTGTGCAGCACTGGATGTATGAGCTGAAGGGAAACTATGGCTGGTACCATCCGGTCGTTCTGCATCAATGGTCGCTTTGAGCGCCTGAGTGGTCAGCGATGTCCAGATAGCCCCTTCGCCCAATTGTAAAAATCCCTCACCATCGAGGTGAAATATCGATATGGCAGCAGCAGTAAACGGTAAACCAAATTGTGCACTATCGCCAAAATGCTCTAAACGATCACTTTTAGCGAAGATAGGAAAAGATATCGAGCTGGTCAGTAAACCAGTGATGGCGGTTAAAGTTACTAAGAAACGTTTTTTCACTGTCTCCCTCTTCTATCGAAAGTCTTGTCATCATTGTTAACCCCGCCGAGTCACTGCATCGCAACAATATCGTTGTCTTTAGAACCATGGCATCACTCGTTAGTGTTTGAAAAACACCCGAAAAAACGTAGGGTTATCTATTAGTGTAGACAGTCTAATTAAACTCGTTGAATAAAAAGTGGTCTTCTCGACAAATTCTTGCCATCCCTTACAGCAAAAATAGGAGCAAATTTCTGACGTTGGATTTACCCAAGGATCACCGAGTAATTGGCTTGGTGGATATACTTTCAACCCATTACCTAGTACCATTGGCGGTAATAAATAATTTTCACGGTACTGGCAAAACACATAAGTGGAAATAAAGCGTGCGCCTGTTGTAGTAACGCAGCCTAACGGCAATTAACGTTACTCAGTCACGCTGTCCGTCGGTACGTCACGCGATTGGTTTCTATTTCTGATTATCCGAGTAGAAACATGGGGATAGTTTGAAGTGCTACGCGCTTTAAATACCAACAATTAAGAGTAAATAATGTTTCAAGACAACCCGTTACTTGCCCAGCTAAAGCAGCAAATTCAAGAAAACCTTCCGAAAAAAGAAGGCACAATCAAAGCCACAGACAAAGGCTTCGGCTTTTTAGAAGTAGACAGCAAAACCAGCTTCTTTATTCCACCACCCTATATGAAGAAATGTCTTCACGGCGATAAGGTGATGGCAATCATTCGTACTGAAAAAGAACGAGAAGTTGCAGAACCAGAAGAGTTACTTGAGCCATCATTAACCCGCTTTATCGGGCGAGTAAAATTATTCAAGGGTAAGTTGAACGTTGTTCCCGATCACCCACAGTTAAAAAAGCAATCGCTTAAAGCTCGTGCGCGCAAAGGATTAAACCCTGAAGAGCTCAAAGAAGGTGACTGGGTCGTTGCCCACCTTATTCGCCATCCACTAAAAGGTGATAACGGCTTCTTCGTTGAAATCTCGAAAAAAATCACTGACGCAAATGACAAAATTGCCCCTTGGTGGGTAACTCTTGCTCAAAATGACTTACCCAATTCCGAACCCGATGGCATCGATAACTGGGAATTGAAAGACGACGCCGATTTAGTGCGTGAAGATCTTACCGCTATTCCATTTGTAACGATCGATGGTGAATCAACCAAAGATATGGATGACGCGCTTTGGGCAGAAAAAAATGCTGATGGCAGTTTTAACCTAATGATTGCCATTGCTGATCCAACGGCATATATCACACCTGATGATTCGATGGATAAAGTGGCTCGTGATCGTGGCTTTACCATTTACTTACCGGGTCGTAATATTCCAATGCTTCCTCGCGAACTCGCCGATGACCTTTGCTCACTGATTGAAAATCAAGAGCGTCCAGCGCTATGTTGCAGTGTTACTGTCTCTGCGGATGGTGTGATTGGTGATGACATTCGTTTCTTCGCAGCGAATATGAAATCTCACGCTCGTCTTGCTTATGACAATGTGTCTGATTGGTTGGAAAATGGCGCAAGTGATGCTTGGACACCAAGTGAAGAGATCGCTCAAGTCGTTCGCGACTTGTACGATTTTTCTCGCGCCCGCGCGACGTGGCGTGAAGAAAATGCTGTTGTGTTCCCAGATCGCCCCGATTACCGTTTTGAATTAAGCGAAGACAACGATGTGGTTGCTATCCATGCCGACATGCGTCGCAGTGCCAACCGATTAGTTGAAGAATCAATGATTACGGCCAATATTTGCGCGGGTAAAGCACTGCGCGAAAAGTTCTCCACTGGTGTATTCAACACTCATGCTGGTTTTAAACCGGAGAAAATGGCCGAAGTGGTTGAGCTAGTGACTGAACATGGTGCGCCAGACGTTACGGCGGAATCTCTTGCTACTGTAGAAGGGTTTGCAACTTTGCGTCGTTGGTTAACTGAGCAAGAAACATCTTACCTAGATAATCGTATTCGTAAGTACCAAAGCTACAGTGAAATTGGTAATCAACCATTGCCACACTTCGCAATGGGCCTAGATGTATACGCAACATGGACCTCACCAATTCGTAAATACGGCGATATGATTAACCACCGTATGCTTAAAGCACTCGTTCTCGATAAAGAGCCAGTACAAACACCTGACGAAACGGTAGGTGAAGAGTTAGCTCTGCACCGTAAACACCATAAAATTGCCGAACGTAACGTTGGTGATTGGTTGTATGCTCGTACTCTTGCTGAAGAACCAGCAAAAGAGACGCGCTACACGGGTGAAATTTTCGATATCAATCGTGCTGGTATGCGAGTTCGTGTTCTTGAGAATGGCGCAATGGCCTTTGTGCCAGGAGCGTTAATTCTTGATAACAAACAACGCATTGAATGTAACGGTGATAACGGCACTGTTTCTATCGACAAAGAAGTGGTTTACCGTTTAGGCGACACACTTGAAATTGTGCTGACAGAAGTTAACCAAGAAAATCGCAGCATCGTCGCAAAACCAACTCAAGTGTTTGCTGATGCGCCAAAAGCAGAAGAAACAACACCTGAAGAAAAAACCGCTTAATCATTACTGCGCGTTTGTTCGATAAAAAAATCCCTCAGCTAAGCTGAGGGATTTTTTAATGACCAGCATTTAATATCGTTACTTATCAAAAACCACTCGGGTGGATTTTTCTAATGCTTCGCTCTTAAAGCTCTCCGGCTTGTCTTTTGTGCCTTCAATAAAGAACACTTCCAAATTTTTACGCAGCGCAACGGCTTTACCCACTTTAGGGCCTAAGCAAAGCATCGCTGTTGCCCAAGCATCACTAATTTCTGGATCATCACCAAATACAGAAGCAGACACGAGATCATGTGTCACTGGCGCACCGGTACGAGGATCTAAAATGTGTGAATACTTCTTACCTTTCGCATCGAACGAATGGTGGTAAGTACCAGAGGTATCTAACGTTACCCCTTTTTCACTGTTGATGGTGACAATCTTGTATGGCTGAATACCTTCTTCTGTTGGCACTGGGCGCTCAATCGCCACACGCCATTTCTGACCTTTTGGCTTATGACCACGAATTTTCATATCGCCGCCAAACTCAACCAGGTAGTTATGGATGCCATCATCTTCAAGAATCTTACTCAATTTACCGATGGTGTAACCTTCACCCATCGAAGAGAAATCTAATTGCACATTTGGCATCGTTTTACGAATACGCATGGTTTTAGTATCAATAAGCACTTTATCGAGACCGAGCTCTTTTTTCACGCTTGCGATTTGATCTGCGGTAGGAACTTCAAGAGTGCCTTTTTGGAAACCCCAAAGTTTGAACAAAGGAGTAATAGTTGGATCGTAACAACCTTGAGTATCACGATTAACCATTCTCGCCACTTCAATTAAATGAATGAAATCACTTGACGCAGATTGCCAATCGATAGAATCACTTTGGTTAAATTCGGAAATATAAGAATCATCACGATAAGTCGATAGCTCTTTATCAATCTGAGCCAATTTATCTTTGAATTGTTTTTCTACTGTTTTGGTATCGACATCTTTATCTGTCCACCAGCTAATGTGATACGTCGTACCTTGAGCATAGCCTTGTACTTTTTGAATTTCTGGCGGTTGATTACATCCAGCAAGTGCGGCACTTACGGTTGCTGTGATAAGTAGATTACGACAAAATTTCGCGGAGACACCTGATATATTCATGAACAAAAAGGAACCTTGTTAATCTGTTACATGCTCGATTCTAATACCAAAATAATTGATTTCGTGACCATAAACTATGGCAGAATCCGACAAATCGCCGAACTAGTATCATCGAGACGAATTATTAATTTGGGTGCAGAGTCTAACTGTTGCTAATAAATAATGCGACCCCTAATCACTATGTGACTGACAAATAATCAAAAATTTATTGATTTAAGCCATGATTATACCCAAACAACTGCCAGTTATTTGGGCACTCGGTCAGTACTCAGTAAGAATAGAGCGAATTGCACTCTCTATCGAAGGAAACCAGGTTTTACTCACACACACGCCCCCTTCATTGGCACTATGGCGCTGTATCAGAAGATTGACCTCATCCAGTGTGAGCTGTTTTGTCGTATCTGCCTTGTCTAAACCATCCCTAAGGTCAAAACAACAACCTTTACTATCAATAAGATAATCATCATCCGTTAGCTTTAGAGCGTCGAGCTGTTGTTCTAATTGTTTCGAGTTTGACACCATCAGTAATTCATCATCACCAGCCAGTTTAATCATCGCAGGCCAATTAATCATTGTTATCCCCTGTTTTGTAATGAGTTACCAAGGCAGTTCTGTTTCGGTTTCCAAATTATAAAAGTGTCGATGAGGTAATTGACCATGTTGAATTTTATTAATTAGGCGTGACGCAGCAAGTTCTGGGGTCATTTGCGCATCGGTCGCCGACATCCCGGTTAAAAGTCGTCCTGGATGCAGTGATACGACCTTAAAGTTTTCATCTTCGAGTTCATCCGCTAAACACAGGCTCAACATGTTTTGTGACGCTTTACCAATGCGATAAGAGAAAGAACATCCTGAACCTTTTGCTGCTCCCTCAGCTTGCATTTGCATCGACCCACGGCGCGAACTGATGTTCACTATTGTTGGTGTCTGACTGCGTTTCAACGCACTTAATGCTCCCTGAACCGTATTCAATGCCCCAACACAATGACTGTTAAACTCTTTACGCAGATAGCTGGCTTTAGTCAGTTCCAGGTTCGGCGCTTTGGTCCCAGTCCCTGCATTATTAATGACGACGTCGAGCACCTGATCGTCTAACCAACCGGATAATTGCTCTACGTATTTATCAGTCGTAATATCTGCAATAAGAATATGACTTTGCGGTAATTCTGCTTGCAGCTCAGCCGCAGATTCGACACTGCGAACAACTAAAAATAGATCGAAGGATTGAGAGGCAAATTGCTGAGCTAATACACGACCAAATCCGCGTGCAGCTCCGGTAATTAATACGGCAGACATGATATCCCTATTTCATTTAACTAATTGAAATATCAGCCTAACACCCTTTATCTATCAATTCATTCATTTCTAGCCAAAACTCATCACATAGCCCTTTTCGATACGCACATTGCTTAAACTGAGGATGCTCTTGCTGATACATTGCCATGCGTTCTTTATCTTGAGTAATACAGCACATACGTAAATTAGATAATCTATCTGCCGCTTTAACAACCAAAGCAATCTTTTCTCGCCCTGCTACATGCGACATACGCTCATATGTTTTTGCTTTACGCTCAGCTCGTGTGTCACCAGGTTGATCGGTGAGGATACTAACGCAACGCGCTATAAATGGACCAAATTGCTTCTCTATGACATCTAACGTAACTGCGGTATCTTCCACCACATCATGCAAATAGGCGATCGTGACAGCTTCAGCGCCATAAGGACGTGACAAAATCGCTACCGCTTCCAAGTGTTTTAGATAAGGATCCGCCCCATATTTTTGTTCACCATGGTAATAAGTCGCGAAGTCTTTCGCCCGTCGATTCATCATAAGTGCTCCTTTTATATCCCTTTTACTGCTGTGTATTGGGATATAGCGACTGTTCTAAATTATGTTTCTAGCATAAGAGCGAATACATTCGCGTTGAAACCGTATTTTGCGGTTACTCGAGTATTAGATTTTTAAAACTCATCACGTTTTAGATAAAAAACAGGCCATCATAATGACAGCCTTCTTTCTCTTGCTAAAGTAACTATTACCGTGACCGGTGATGTTAACCAATCACAGTCAGTTTTATAATAATCAGCGCAATAAATGCGGTGGGTAAAGTTAAGAACGTTAACCCCGCAACTTCGTTCACCGGACCACCATAACGAGTGGAGAAAATGTAGTTCAATACGGCGACGGGCATGCAACAAGCAATCAATAAATTAGCTGTATGTAACGGCGTTAAACCGAATAAATAAGCCGCTCCCCAAGCCATCGATAGGCCAATCGCTGGACGATACAGAGATAGGAAAAACAATCGAATCCAATGGGCTTCGTGCACTTTCATATGCGCCAACGAACGCCCTAACATCAGTAGCATCACAGGGACAGTAATACTACCGACCATATCAAACACCCGAATCATAAATTGTGGAACAGGAATACCTGAGCCCATGATGGCAACACCAACTAACAGTGCAATAACCGGTGGGTTCGCTAATAAGCGTTTGGGGTTAAAACTCCCAGACATCATCCCAATACCGAGGGTAAAGTGACTGATCTCTATAATTGACGAGATGATGACGGCACCTGCTAAGCCTTGCTCTCCTAATAACGCATAAGCAATAGGAATACCTAAGTTGCCGGTATTGGGGTTGACTAAAACGGGCAAATAAAAGCGGCGTTCAAGCTTCATCACTTTCAGTAAAACTAACGTCACAAGCACCATGCCGAACAGAGCAAGTGCTGATGCCAATACCAGTTTCCCCATTCCTAAAAAATCGATATGAGTACCCAACATCGAATGCAATAGTAATGCTGGCATACCAACATTCACGATCAAACGCGGTAGATTGGGGTCATCCAAATACGCGGTTTTTTTACTTAAAAACGCACCCAAAAGTGCAATGATCATGACAGGCAAAATAGCCGAGATAAATGCGGAAAACATGAAAAACCTTACGTTATACCTACAGTGCACCAAAATGGATTAAAAGGGTTGGTAGCACACGTCGAAAAATGTGATTCAATTTACCGTGTTAAACACTGTACGCCAACTATAAATTCGTATTGGAACGACTTAATTAGGTATGAATCCCTGATTAACGCTCAGCCACCACTCGTCCCATCTGATATGCGTCAACATAACCACCATTACGAAAAGCAAAAGCAGGTGAGGTTCCTTCAATCACAAATCCATATTTTTTATATAGATGAACAGCTGCTTGGTTATCCGTATAAACCGTCAGTTCGAGCCTTTTAAGGTTTAACCAGTTATCGGCAAGGTTAATCACCGCTTCCAACAAAGCGCTGCCGATGCCCTGCCCCTGGCATTCATCTTTAACGCCAATGCCAAAGGTCCCGACATGACGCCGACGCACACTTGTGCACACTTCTAACCCGACGTTACCCACAATTTCGCCATTCACTTCAGCCACCAAAGAGTGGGCATGTGTCGGCACATCTGTCAGGCGCTTTTGCCAGATTTCAATTGACGGATAAGGCAGTTGCAATGTACCACTGTAGGCTACAATTCCCGCATAAATATCTCTTACAGCGGCCGCATCATTAGGTTCTGAGCGGCGAATTAATATTTCCATTGTTATGTTTGATCCATGCATTAGCTAACGAGTTAGCTGACTTTAAAAACGACTATCAGTTCAGGTAAAAAACTTACCATAACATATTAAAATAATTGAATAATTACTAGTCATATCATGGTCGTAGATTAAAAAATCGCTGAAACAGCATCTGGAAGTAACGTAGGTAAATATTTTATATAC
>NZ_WEKT01000054.1:0-35374 GCF_009874545.1 Vibrio eleionomae
CTATCAATATTACGTGATAAAGATCCATAATAAAAAATATTTCATATTGCACCATAGTAAATAGTATAAAAATAGTACATGTTATTATTGGAATTAATCAATCCAAACTCACGGCCAAATCATCTATTTCATTAGATAATTGGAATATTCACAATTTAAATATTGGAACAAACCCATGAAAATAAAAGTTATTTCACTTTTATGTCTATTAGCATGTTCATCCGCTGTTTATGCCCAAGACTTTTATATTTCTCCATCGGGTTCAGACAGTAACTCTGGCACGTTATCTTCCCCGTTGAAAACGATTATGGCAGCTCAAGATGCCGCTTCTTCAGGAGATACGGTTTATATTCGAGGAGGTACCTATTATTTGGATGACTCAAACATCACCCAATATCAAAGCGTACGCGCGATTGTAAACAATATAACTAAAGATAATATTACCTATATTAATTATGGCGACGAACATCCTATTTTTGACTTTTCTAATGTCACACCTGATGGATATAGAAATACAGCTTTTATGGTAAGAGCAGATAACTGTGTATTTAAAGGTTTCGATGTCGTCGGTGTGCAAATAACCATAGATGATGAACATACTCAATCAGAAGCATTCATGGTTAATCACGGTAACAGCAACCGCTTTGAAAACTTAGCCATTCATGATGGCATGGCTATCGGCTGGTATTTAGTCGCCGGCAGTGACAACTATGTGTATAACGTCGATGCTTACAATAATATCGGATTGAATAGTTATTCTTACGGCAATATCGATGGTTTCGGTGTCCATCCCCGTTCGTCTTCTGGCACAGGTAATGTAATTGATAGCTGCCGAGCATGGTTTAATAGTGATGACGGTTTTGACTTAATCAATGCATACGCAGCTGTAACTATTAAAAATAGCTGGGCATTTTATAACGGCTATGACGAGGATATGAATGCTCTTGGCGATGGTAACGGGTTTAAAGCAGGAGGCTATGGTAGTGATGGGAGCACACCACCCAGTGTGATACCTCGACACACCATATTGAATAACCTGGCGGTACATAATCGTTCTGCAGGTTTTTATGCTAACCATCATATCGGCGGGCAAAATTGGATCAACAACACCGCTATTTATAATCAAAGTGCCAACTACAATATGCTTTCCACTGAAGACGACAATGATACTGATGTCGATGGTTACGGGCACTATATGCGTAACAACTTAGGTTATGGTGGCTACAATGAAGTGATCAACCTTGGTGATGAGACAGAAAACGATCTGGCTTATAACTACTTTGATCTTGATGTCACCGTGACTTCGAAGGATTTCGTCCGTTTGAAGGAATCAGAGCTCATGTATGACCGCCAATCTGATGGTTCTCTCCCCGTGATCAAAACAGCTCGATTGAAAGAAGGCAGTGACCTAATTGATGCAGGAGTCTACGTTGGTTATGACTACAACGGCGCGGCCCCTGATTTAGGTGCATTTGAAACCGATTATTAAATCTTTTAGACACGCTATGTGTTCATAGTAAGACAAAAATGCAGGCGCCCTCTCCTGCATTTTCGTTTTTGGAAAGGCTATTTATACCCAAGTATCCTCAAGATGTTGTTTCAGCGAGAATGTATTTGGGTATAGCAAGATGATTATTCTGCATCATTTGCTGATCAATACCTTGTAAACGCATGTCATCCATCAAAAAGTTAACCGTGTTCAGTAATCTCTGTTCACCTTTACCAATCAAATACGTAAATTGGCTTTTGGTAAACGGATTGTTTTTCCTAACCACACCAAATTTCGGATTGGTTGTTTGATAATAGAGAGCTTCAGGCGTTTCAGTAACCATCAAATCCACTTTCCCAGCCAATACGGCTTTAGGCACAGCAAGATTATCTTCAAACTTAACTAACGTGGCTTTATTTAGATACTGGTCAGCAAATTTTTCGTTAGTACCACCAATATTAACGCCGACTCGAACTTTTGGATTATTCACTTTAGCTAACGTGTTATATAAGTGCGCTTGGCCCCGTTGAACCAAAAACAATTTACCAAAGGTCATGTAACCTTGAGTTTGTTCTGCTGCGAGTTGACGATCAATACGGCGCGTAATGCCTCCCATCGCGATATCAAACTTGCCCTGCTGCAAATCGGGGATCAATCCCTTCCATGTGGTTTTTACAAAACGAATATCCACATTCAGCTGCTTAGCCATATATTTTGCGACATCGATATCATAGCCTGAGTAATTCTTACCATCGTAGTAAGAAAATGGCTTATAGTCGCCAGTTGTACCCACTAGCAAATAACCACGCTGCTGGATATCATCCAAACGATCAGCATGTGCAAACACCGACAATGTCACTGCGAGTATCATTACCCCTAATTTAGCGATTTTTGTTAACCATCCCATGGTGTGTTCCTTTTAATTATTGATTAAACCAATAATTACCATATCAAATTACTAAGTAATACTATTATTTCACTGTATTAGCCTTGTCTGATTCAATTATAGGTTTCAAACTCCATAGCAAAGTTTGCCTTGCGTGAGCAATGCGAGGCTGACGTAATGCACTTGGTGCCCATGCCATATAATAGGTGAGCTGTGTATTACCAATTGGCGCTTCAATTCTCTCTAATTCACCACTATGCAGCAATTCACAACAAAGAAAATCCGGTAGTACTGTCCAGCCAAACCCTTGCAATAGTAATTGCCGTAATGCTCGTAAATCTTGACTGACCACAGAAGGTGCCGCTTGCTCAGGGCTCACTTTATTCTTGATAAGCCAAGTATCCATGACAGACATCTCTAAGTTGTAGGTAAGCATTGGTTCATTCATAAGAGCCGTCGTAAATTCACTTGCCTGATTAATACTCTGTGCCACTTTAGGCGACGCCACCGCATAAACAGGAACGGTCATCATGGTCTCACTGCGCAAACGCTTATCCGTTATCGGGTGAGCAGTAAAGCCTAAATCACAGTGGCCTTCCACCAGCATATTGTGGATCAAATCCCCATCTCCAGCGTGCATACGCACTTTGATACCCGATTCAAGGAGAGTCAACAAATTGGGTGACACTACTTCCGCCAGAAAATCCGTATGGCCAATAACTTGCAATGCACCATCCATATTCATCGATCGTGCCCTAGCTTGTGATAGCGCCCTTTCAACAGCATCTAATTTGTCACCAATATCATTGGCTAATTCGTCAGCAACTGTCGTCGGGGTCACCCCGCCCGTTTCTCGGGTAAATAGTCGCCGACCAACGGCCACTTCGAGTCCAGCAATATGCTGAGAGACCGCTGGCTGAGTGAGATTTAAGTTTCTCGCGGCAGCGCTAATTGACTTTTGCCGATACACTTCAACAAATGTTCTTAACCTAATCAGAGACATAGATAACCCATAAATAAATTTATACCCCTTCTAAAATAGCGTTGTTAGCCAAATTATGCCAGCTCCTTTAATCTACACCCCATCGACAGCGGCAACAGACTTACTCATAAATAACCGCTGCATAATGAGCACTGATTTGCTCATTTCTAGAATTAAGACAGTCAGCCTTTAATTGGAGGAATCACATGTCAACATCACAATCAAATCAAGATTTGCATTCTATTCTCAAATCAATGCAACGTGCTCATATCAAATCTGGCCCAGCCGATCTTGCAACACGACAAGACCGTCTTGCACGTTCAATTCGTTTGATTAAAGAAAACTATACTGACATCTGTGCTGCAATGAGCGCCGACTTCGGTCATCGTAGTCAATATCAATCGATGGTTGCCGATATGGTTACCACCATTAAAATGCTCCAAAATGCCCATGACAATGTCGGTGAGTGGATGAAACCTGAGCATGTCGAAGACTTAGAAGGTGGTATCCAAGCATGGATTCAGCAACAGCCACTAGGTGTTATTGGGGTCATTAGTCCTTGGAACTTTCCGATTAACTTGTCTTTTGGTCCTTTGGCAAGCATTTTCGCGGCGGGTAACACTGCAATGTTAAAACCATCAGAACTAACGCCACAAACCTCAGAATTACTTGCGGACTTGATTGGTCGTTATTTCGACCCAATGGAACTTGAAGTCGTGCTAGGTGATGCCGACGTTGGTCGCGAGTTCAGCGCACTACCTTTTGATCATTTGGTCTTTACTGGTAGTACTGTGGTTGGAAAACATGTGATGCGAGCTGCAGCTGAAAACCTAGTTCCGGTTACCCTCGAACTTGGTGGCAAATCCCCAGTGGTTGTCGATCAAGATTTTGACCTCGCAACCGCCGTACAACGCACGTTAACAATTAAAACCTTTAATTCAGGACAAATTTGTTTATCGCCAGATTACATGTTAATTCCTGAAGGAAATGAAAGTGCTTTTGCTCAAGCGGCACAAGCATTTGTCGCAAAGAGCTTTGCTAGTATTCAAACTAACGAAGACTACACAGCGATAATCAGTGACCGTCACTTCCAACGTTTAGTGGGTTTGCTAGACGATGCTCAAGAAAAAGGCGCGACTATCATTAACCTTGGCCCAGAAAATGAGCCAGCATACGATGCCAAAACTCGCAAAATAGCCCCTCATTTGGTGCTGAATGCCAGCGATGATATGGCGATTATGCAAGAAGAAATTTTTGGTCCTTTACTGCCAGTTAAAACGTATCAAGCACTGGACCAAGCGATAGAATATATCAATAACCACGATCGACCTCTCGCTGCATACTTCTTCAGTAACAATACGGTTAATCAAGATCGTTTCGCCCAATTTACAACATCTGGTGCCCTAGTCATTAATGATGTAATGACTCATGCATCCATTGACGAACTGCCATTTGGTGGCGTAGGAGCCTCCGGTATTGGTGCCTACCATGGCGTTCACGGTTTCCGTCAGTTTACTCACGCAAAACCAGTGGTTGTGCAGAGCGAAGACGGAGCATCTAACCTACGCTTACGTGCACCCTATGCTGATAATCTAGCGGCATTAGAAGCATTTTTAAGCGCATAACAAATGACAACTAGGCGATCAAACTATCGCCTTGATAACCCAATTGCTCAACAACGATGATAAAAGAGGCAACTATGAAAATTTTAATGGTCCTAACTTCACACGACGAACTTGGTAACACTGGCGAAAAAACAGGCTTCTGGCTTGAAGAATTCGCCGCTCCTTACTACACATTCAAAGATGCCGGAGCTGAACTTGTTTTAGCCTCACCAAAAGGCGGGCAACCTCCTCTTGATCCAAAAAGTGATTTACCTGATTTCCAAACTGAGCTGACTTACCGCTTTAAAGATGATGCCGATGCGCAAGCAGCATTGGCGAATACAGTAAAACTCGACACTGTGAATCAAGCCGATTTCGATGCTGTTTTCTATCCAGGTGGCCATGGCCCTCTTTGGGATCTAACTAATCTTGATACATCGATTAACTTAATCGAGAGCTTTGAACGTGCTGGAAAACCTATCAGCTTCGTTTGTCACGCGCCAGCCGTATTACGTAACGTAAAAGCCGCTAGTGGTGAGGCTCTGATTAAAGGCCGTAAAGTTACTGGATTTACCAATGGTGAAGAAGCCGGTGTTCAATTGACTGACGTCGTACCTTTCCTAATTGAAGATGAATTCATCGCATTAGGTGCTGATTACCAAAAAGGTCCTGATTGGGCACCGTTCATCGTTGAAGATGGAAAGTTGATTACCGGCCAAAATCCAGCAAGTTCAGAAGGTGTGGCTAAAGCCCTGCTTGCACAGCTGAAATAATGTGTCTTCAAACCCAATCCTCACCGATTGGGTTTAACCTTTATTTCCTTGACTAGACTCTCTGTCAGTTAGGGAATAATCCACTGCTGGTTCAATATCAGCTTGAAGACCTGATGTCTTACCACCAATCACCGCGTGTGTTCTGGTGGTTTTTTCGTTTGTGCTCAGCTTAGATATTTAGATTATCTCGATATTTGCAATAGTCATTTTTGATTCGTTCACTTTCTACATAAGGAAAGGGAGTGGCATACTAATGCCATCAAAAATTTACATTTATAACCAAATACTTTGAAAATATTTGGTTGGATAAAAATAAGGAGAAGTAGACGTATGAATTTACCTCCACTTTCAGTGCTCGATCTCGCCCCTATTATCGAGGGAGCCGATCACAGAGCAACCTATCAGCGCTCAGTAGAACTTGCTCAACATACCGAAAAATTAGGCTACCAGCGTTTTTGGTTAGCAGAACATCACAACATGCCAGACATCGCAAGCGCCGCAACCAGTGTACTCATTGGTCATATTGCCTCTCAGACCAAAACCATTCGTGTCGGATCAGGCGGTATTATGCTACCCAACCATGCTCCATTAGTTATCGCTGAACAATTCGGTACGCTAGAAGCACTTTATCCTAACCGGATAGATCTTGGTTTAGGTCGAGCGCCGGGTACGGATTACCCAACAATGCATGCGCTTCGCCGCGACCCCGAACGCATGGATCCCGATTTTGACGAGCTATTAGAAGAATTAGAATTTTTTATGGGTCCAGTGTCGGATAATCAACCGGTGAGTGCTTATCCTGGTGCTAATTCACACGTACCACTCTGGCTGTTAGGTTCTAGTACTTACAGTGCCAGATTAGCGGCAATTAAAGGTCTGCCATTCGCTTTTGCTGCGCATTTTGCTCCCGATGCTATGCTTAAAGCATTTGAAATTTATCGGAAAATGTTCACACCGTCAGAGGTGTTAGATAAACCTTATGCTATGGTCTGTGTCAACATCACCCTAGCCGATACCGATGATGAGGCCCAATATCTCGCTACAACAGAAAAACAGAAATTTTTAGGGATGATTCGTGGCAAGCGAACCAAACAGAAGCCTCCGGTCAAAAGTATGGAGCCTTTGTGGCTTCCTCATGAAAAGCATCACTTAGAAAATCAACTTCGCGAGTCTATTGTTGGTTCACCAGAAACCGCCCAAGCTCGTTTATCACACTTGATTGAACGGACTCAAGCAGATGAAATCATGGTCAACTCAATGATTTATGATCAACCAAGTAAATTGTATTCTTATGAATTGCTGGCTTCGTTAGCGGGATAGTCAACATTCAAATATGCCCTCTAACGTGAGGGCATAATAACCATGAATTACAAAAACAGATTGTCTTCACGCTCTTGGCAATAACTTACGA
This sequence comes from Vibrio eleionomae, assembly GCF_009874545.1. Taxonomy (NCBI): domain Bacteria; kingdom Pseudomonadati; phylum Pseudomonadota; class Gammaproteobacteria; order Vibrionales; family Vibrionaceae; genus Vibrio; species Vibrio eleionomae. Next base: position 7,146 of record NZ_WEKT01000054.1, read on the forward strand.
CTTCATCAAGATGATAAAAATGCGCATCACCGGCAATAAACTTGTCCGCTTGGCATTGTTCACACACAACAAATGTCGTCATATGAGCATTTTTGGCTGCGAGCATACCGTTGTAACTATCTTCAATTACAATACACTCATCAACGGGGATCCCCAGCTTTTGCGCTGCGGTTAAATAAACGTCAGGCGCTGGTTTACCATGTTTTTCATGTTCAGCACTACACGTAATATCAAAGTAGTCCCACAATTCCAACTTATTAAACACAGCTTCAATAACACTCTGATTCGAAGACGTCGCTAGGCCAATTTTCATCTTTAAGGACGTTAGGTAATCAAGCAATTGATATACGCCTTGCATCGGTTGTCCCTGTTCTGCAATCAACATTTCCAGACGTTCGATGATTTCCCCTTCCAACTGTTTTGGATCAACAGTGAGTTTAAACAAATCACACCAAGTTTGTGCAATAGCATCAACACGCATTCCCATGGTGGTATCTTCACACTGCTTAGGGGTAACGCTAACACCATATTGTGACAACGCAGCATCCTGCGCTTGTTGCCATAGTGGTTCTGAGTCAATAATGACGCCATCCATATCAAATATCACTGCTTGTTTTTTCATAGTATCTACTTGTTTGTTATCACTGAATATTTATATCCAAATGACCTCAAAGTGCAGGATTCAGAGCTTCATTAACGAGCCTAAGTCAAACTCAATCACCGAAGGACCTACTTAAACTCGGTGTTTGGATATGAGCTTAAATTACCATACTAATTCATAGAATAACGTTAACCTAGCACAAGCTAGGCGTAAATATGCCCCAATGACGGGCTTTATTAGGAAATTTGATTGATATGAAATATTTCATTGAATTTAACGTTTTAAAATTACAAATCTAACTAGCACAAAATCAGCATTTTATTTCGTAACGTAAAATAAATAACTCATAGTGATTAAGATCACTTATGTAATATTTCATTAATTTGATGGAATCTTAGATGTGATCATTATCACTATTAATTTCTATTTATAGGTATCTATTTTGTGATCTAAAACATAACAAAATGGTTGAATAAAAATTAATAACTAAAATGAAAGAATATTACATGTATAAATTATGATAACTATCACTAATAAAAAGCTTTTCATGAAATTATTAGTGACTTAGATCATAAAAACCCCGAACGAGATTCAACATGTAAATTGTGTGGTAAATTGATTGGGTACTAAGCAATCGACGGTTTTCTCAGGACCGTTACTACAACAATTAATCATCGGAATATCGAACGGGGACTCTTATGATATCACCAGATGCTAAGGTCAAGGTACAGAATTTTGGCCGCTTCTTGTCAAATATGGTAATGCCAAATATAGGCGCATTTATCGCGTGGGGTATTATCACAGCTCTTTTCATACCAACAGGGTGGATACCAAACGCCAATTTAGCAAGTTTGGTTGGACCAATGATCACTTACTTACTGCCACTTCTTATTGGTTATACCGGTGGTAAACTAGTCGGTGGCGAACGTGGTGCCGTGGTTGGTGCTATCACAACAATGGGTGTTATTGTCGGTTCAGATATTCCGATGTTTTTAGGGGCGATGATTGTCGGTCCTTTCGGTGGTTGGGCTATTAAAGCATTTGATAAACGCGTAGACGGAAAAGTCAAAAGCGGTTTTGAAATGCTAGTCAACAACTTCTCAGCAGGTATTATCGGCATGATCTGTGCTCTAATCGCCTATATGCTGATTGGTCCATTTGTAAAAACCCTTTCTACCGCACTAGCATCTGGCGTTGACTTTTTAGTGAGTGCTAACCTACTTCCTTTAACGTCGATCTTCGTAGAACCCGCTAAAGTATTGTTCTTAAATAACGCCATTAACCACGGTATCTTTACACCACTCGGAATTCAGCAATCAAAAGAAGTTGGTGAATCCATTTTCTTCTTAATTGAAGCAAACCCAGGTCCTGGTCTTGGTATTTTGTTAGCGTACATGGTCTTTGGTAAAGGCACAGCACGTCAAACAGCAGGTGGGGCATCGATTATCCACTTCTTTGGCGGTATTCACGAAATCTATTTCCCTTACATCCTGATGAACCCACGTCTCATACTCGCGGCAATGGCCGGCGGTATTACCGGTGTATTTACATTAACGATGTTCCACGCAGGTCTCGTATCTCCAGCTTCACCAGGTTCTATCTTTGCCGTATTACTAATGACACCGAAAGATTCAGTTGTGGGTGTACTATGTGCTGTTGCTGGCGCAACCGTTGTATCGTTTGTTGTGGCTTCGATTCTAATGAAATTACAAAAACAAACAGAAGAAGACGATGGTGAAGACAGCTTAGAAAAAGCAAACGCGCAAATGAAAGGAATGAAAGCAACAGCGAAAGGCCAATCAACACAAACTGGCGCGGTAAACGTTGCTGACCTGGCAAGCGTAGCAAAAATCATTGTTGCCTGTGATGCAGGTATGGGCTCTAGTGCGATGGGCGCAAGCATGCTGCGTAAGAAAGTGCAATCTGCAGGCATGGACATTAGCGTAACAAACCTTGCTATTAATAACTTACCTGATGATGTCGATATTGTTATCACTCACAAAGACCTCACAGATAGAGCTCGACACCAAGTGCCAAATGCACTGCATATATCATTAACGAACTTCCTCGACGCATCGTTATATGACAACCTAGTGAACCAACTACAAAGTAAAGAATCAGACTCTACCAACACAGTAGAACAATCTGCAGCGCAACCTACTGAACAACCATCAGTATTCAAAATTGAAGCAAAAAACGTCTGCCTTGGTCTTTCAGCAAGTGATAAAGAAGAAGCCATCCGTTTTGCTGGGAATAAACTGGTTGAACTTGGTTATGTACAACCTTCCTATGTTGATGCCATGTTTGAACGTGAAAAAATGGTATCTACTTACCTTGGAGAATCCATTGCTGTGCCTCACGGCACAATTGAAGCGAAAGAAAGTGTTATCACGACTGGTATCGTAATATGCCAATATCCTGACGGCGTCCGTTTTAACGATGAAGATGATGGCATTGCCAAACTAGTCATCGGTATCGCGGCAAAAAATGACGAACACATTCAGGTAATTACCATGATTACCAATGCACTTGATGATGATGAAGCCATACAAAAGCTGACATCCACTACAAGTGTCAGTGATGTGCTAGAAATTCTTGCGGGTAATCAAGCAGCATAACTTTTCTCATTAGCTCCTGAGTCGTTATTAAATAAGGTCAGTCTCCCCCAGTCTGACCTTAGGACCCGCTTTATTTAAAATTTTAGTTAGGTAAATTATTATGAGTAATGCAATTCATTTTGGTGCAGGGAATATTGGTCGTGGCTTTATTGGTAAATTATTAGCAGATGCAGGCATACATGTTACATTTGCGGATGTTAATAATGATGTTGTAAATAAGTTAAAAGCAGACAATCAATATCAAGTTAAAGTTGTTGGTGAAAATTGTGAATTACATGATGTCACTAATGTCACTGCAATTAGCTCTATTGGTGAAGATATTATTAAAGAGATTACTACCACGGATATTATTACTACAGCGGTAGGTCCTAACGTACTTGATATTATTGCGAAAACAATTGCTAATGGTATTGAAACACGTCTTGAAAACAACAATACCAAATTTTTAAATATTATTGCGTGTGAAAACATGGTCAGAGGTACATCTCACCTCAAAGAGGAAATATTTAAATATCTAAAACCTGAAATAGTAGAAAAAGCTAATAAATATATTGGGTTTGTTGACTCAGCTGTCGACAGAATCGTCCCGCCAGCCGAAGCTTCTGACAATATTCTCGACGTCACTGTGGAAAGTTTTAGTGAATGGATCGTTGATGAAACCCAGTTTAAGGGTGAGATTCCTAATATACCGGGAATGGAAAAGACTGATAATTTAATGGCTTTTGTCGAGCGTAAATTATTCACTTTGAATACAGGTCACTGTGTCACTGCTTATTTGGGTTGTCTAAATGGATTTAAAACTATCCGAGAAGCGATTGAAAATGATATAATTTGCGCACAAGTGAAACGAACAATGCAAGAAAGTGGTGAAGTATTAATTCGCCGTTATGGTTTTGATCGGAATGCACATGCTGCGTATATTGATAAAATTCTCGGCCGCTTTGCGAATCCATATTTAGTTGATGAAGTTGATCGTGTTGGCAGACAACCACTAAGAAAATTGGGCGCTAACGACCGTTTAATTAAGCCGTTACTGGGTACCATTGAGTATGGCACTGAAAATGATGCCCTATTGTCCGGTGTCGCTGCAGCTTTAAAATATACAAACGCAGATGACCCTCAAGCAGTAGAACTGCAAGAATCCATTCAAGCTGTAGGTGTTAAAGAAACGCTGTCTAAGTACACTGGTCTGGATGTTCAAAGTACAGAAGTGGCGAAAGTTGAAGCCAACTACAATCAGCTTTAGTCATTCATTTTTTAGAGGGCACAATGTGCCCTCTCGCTGTTAAGATAACTAGATCCGTAAATGGTAAAACAAATTAACGAATCAGAAATAATTGAAAGACTGAATCTTACACCGTCAGTAAGAGGCTTTTTTATCGCGGCCAGCGAAATCATCGCAGAAGCCGTTGAATCCCTAATGCAACGTATTTTCCTCAAGGATAACTTCGCTGTTCAATCTGTTGTAGGACCTTTATTGCATGACTCAGGTCCACTAGGTGATGTTCAAGTTAGGTTAAAGTTGCTCTACGGTCTTGGTGTGGTAAGCGATAGCGTATTTCACGATATCGAAACGATTATTAAACTTAAAAATCAGTTAAATGCCGATGGCTTAGAACATGAATTTACTGACACTAAAGTCACCAATGCAATCACAACAATAAACGCCATTAAACAGTTACCTCTTCCTCCATTCGAATTACAAGACGTTGAAGGAGAAATCGACTTAGAATTTTATCAACTGCAAGTTCAACGCAGACAACAAATGATTCGCTCTAGTCTCGCTCTTGTTGTGATTGAGATCTGTAATAACCTCAACATTGAAAGCCCTTTCTAATTTCCCTATTGTTCAAGTCATCTTATGAATAAACATCACATGCTTAAAAATTGGTTACGTAAGCATGTGATTGGATGGAGTTACTCAAACTTTACTCAACAATCCATCGCACAAAACTCTCAGGTCTCTTTACCGGCTTGGGGCATGAAGATTATAGTGACACCGTAACTAAAGCTGAGCTTTTATCGGGGTTTAACTCTAACTATATGCGTGTAACGAGTAACAGGGAGCAAAGGCTCCCTGTTTCTTTACTAACTTAATAATGCGTATACCGCTTCAATACGATTACGCAACAGCGCTTCAAATTCTGGTTTCTGCGCCAACTCCCCAAACAAAGATTGATTAGATGCATAGAGGTGAATAGGGTCATCCGCTTCGTACATTTGATGAACCGATGCACTATCTAAAATCCCATCATAATAATCGAAGGCTAACCGGCCTATGTGCCACTCTTGCATAAACACATAGAAAATGGCGGGTAGCGATGCAGTCGCTTTTGGCACCCTACCTTGTGCATACGATTCCACTAGAGTTGGCGTAATCATAGCGGGAATTTTAGAGAAACCATCGCCAGAGACGCGTTGAATCGTGTCTTTAATATGTTCATTGGTAAAACGATCGAGAACCACATCTCGATATTGATAAAAATCGATATCGTTTTGATGTTGAGAAAGACAAGGAATAACATCGCGGGTAATGTATTTATACACAATTTCACGAATGAATCCGGTTTGGGTACTTTCGTGAATGTATTTTTGACCAATCAGCGCACCAGTCCAAGCAATTCCTGCATGAGAAACATTCAGGATCCGAATTTTCGCTTCTTCATAAGGATCAACTGACGCCACCAATTCAACCCCCACTTCTTCCAATTTTGGCCTGCCAGCAATAAAGTTATCTTCCAATACCCATTGAATAAACGATTCTCCCATCACAGGAGCACCATCGTGAACGCCCGTTTTGTCCAACACTCGGTCGGTTAAATTAGGCTCAGGTTTTGGTGTAATACGATCGACCATACTATTAGGAAAACTGACGTTATCAGCAAGCCAGCCCAACACTTTTGCATTGTGTGTAAGGTTCAGAAATTCTATCAGTCCATCACGAAAACGTTGTCCATTATGGCGCACATTATCACAACTTAGCAGAGTTACAGGCCCTGCTTGCTGTTCGATACGCTGCTCTAATATTTTACTAATGGTCCCATAAATCGTTTGGTTACCACCTTGCAGATCTTGCTTGATGTCTGGGTTGTTTATTTGCAGATTAAACTCGGTGTCTAAATAGTACCCAGATTCTGTGACTGTAAACGCGATAACTTTTGTATTAGGTTCTGCACCACATGAAATCAGTGGAGCCAAATCGGCTTGCCATGGAATCAATTTTTTTATCGATTTGATCAACTCGTGATGCCGATGGCCGCGTGGCGTCACGGTTTCAAGTACATATTCACCGTGTTGCCGTTGCAATGTTTCGATTGTTGCTTCACTGTCATTACGAATATTACCTGCCGCTATCTGCCAGCTATGGTCACCATTACGCATAAGTTGATTAAAGTACCACGCTTGGTGAGCGCGATGAAACGATCCAAGGCCAATATGAAGCCAGGTGTAGGGAGTACTCATTGTTGTTATCCTTCTTGTTATTCACTCTGATTCACATCCTGATGCTACAAAATGCCCTATTCGTAAAATGGGTTTGTACTCACACTAATAAAAACAATTAATTAACTAGAAAATAAATGCCCCCATTTGTGATTACTGACCCATTTCATCTCGTTTAAATCAAGCTATCGCTCATTTGTTTGACATTTGACAACATCGTTTTAAGCCAGCACCACATTCAAAAATCAATAGGATTATCAATAAGATAATTTTATATGCGTAACTTCCTAATATTGCCAAAATATGAGATTTAGTTCACAATATATCGGTCGATATCTCCCAGTTTTATCTGACTTTACCGGACAACTTGCCTAGGCATCATCTCAACATCTTAAAATTCAAGGAAATAATCATAATGATAGGACCATTGGTCAATGCATCCGCCATCATTTGTGGCAGTTTATTGGGTACGCTATTTGGTAACAAAATATCTAACTCGATGAAGGAAAGAATGCCAATGGTATTCGGTTTAGCATCAATGGGGATTGGGCTATCTATGGCGATCAAAGTAAAACTGCTGCCCGCGGTGGTTTTATCACTTATTCTTGGTGCCATTATTGGCGAACTCATTCATTTAGAAGAAAACATAAAACGTGTCGCCAACATGCTGAAATCGCTAATCACACGTTTTGTTTCTCCCCCGAATAGTTCGATGGAACAGAACGCCTATATGGACCGCTTTATCTCCATTTTGATTCTCTTTTGCGTTAGCGGTACGGGTATTTTTGGGTCAATGAATGAAGGGATGACAGGCGATCCTTCCCTATTAATTGTTAAATCGTTTCTCGATTTCTTTACCGCGGCCATATTTGCCATCACTTTAGGTTTACCGGTCGCGACATTAGCCATTCCGCAAACACTCGTACAAGTGATCTTGTATTTTTCCGCGAATGCCATCATGCCGTTAACTACGCCAACAATGATTGCTGATTTTTCTGCTGTTGGTGGGTTATTAGTTTTTGCTACCGGATTTCGCATTTGTGGCAGTATCAACTTTCCCCTCGCGAACCTGTTACCCTCGCTCATTATCGCTATGCCAATTTCTGCCACATGGTTAGAATTTGCAGCTTAACTATTTCTACAAGGAACGTTTATGCCGACCACTATCCGTCTTGCAACCTCACTCGATATCGAACGTATTGCTGAAATTGAATCACAAGGATTCCCAGTAGAAGAAGCCGCGACACTGCCAATTTTTCAACGCCGCTTTAACGCGTTTCCGGAATGTTTTTTTGTTCTCGAGAAAAATAATCAGATCGTAGGCCAAATTAATGGCTGCCGCTATAGCGCGCCAGAGCTGCCTGACATCTTATATGAAGATGAGCACCAGCACTTAAAAGAGGGGGCTTATCAAACCGTATTTGGCTTAGTGATCGCACCGGATTTTCAACATCAAGGTCTAGCACATCAATTACTTGAACACTTTATTACGGTTAGTAAGGAACGTGGCGTAAAAGGCCTCGTACTCACTTGTAAAGATAAATTGGTTGGCTTTTATGAACAGCATGGCTTTGTATGTCAGGGAGTCTCGGACTCAACGCACGGTGGTGCTGTGTGGAATGATATGTTACTGAATTTTTGATAAAAAAATAGGCAGAGTGATTAACCTCTGCCTATTTAATAATTATTTTTTATCCGCTTTCATTTCGGGACGATCTAATAATTCAGGTTTTTTAATCCACTTAATTAATGTCGCACTACATCCAAGAATAATGAGAGTGGCGGGTAACCCACCGAGGTTGGATAACGATTTAATTCCCTTCACGCCAACCGTGCTCACCATAATCCAAGCCACTAATCCGATAATAATGCCCCATAATACTTTGACGCCAATACCACGGGTGTCATTAGAATCAGCATTAAAATCTTTCATGCACAAGTCACCAATCGCATCCGTACTAGAATCTGCCGCAGTTACATAAGAAACAAACGCCACAAATACCAGAATAAAGGTAGTCAATAAGCCAAGAGGGAGTTCACCAAAGATATGGTAAAGCAACTGCTCAATACCACCATTATTCAAGATTGAGTACAATTCTCCCCCAGAACTTTGGTCCATAAAGATCGCAGTACCAGAGAAGACTGCAATCCAGAGCAGTACAAATAGGCTTGGGAATATCACGTTCACCATAATAAATTCGCGCACGGTATAACCTCGCGCAATTTTACCGAGGAACATTGCGGTAATCGGTGCCCATGCAAACCAGACAGCCCAATAGAACACGCTCCACGAATGTGGCCAGTTATCATGAGCAGCTTGACCAGTAAATAGACTGAGGCGGAAGAAGTTTTCTAGATAAGCCCCTACCCCTTCAACACCAATATTCAAAATATATTGAGTCGGTCCCAGCACAAGAACAAAGACAAACAGAGCAATCAATAACCAGAAGTTGACCATTGAAAGACGGGCAATGCCTTTGATCAAACCGCGCGCGGCTGAGAAAACAAATACAGCAACGATCGCAGCAATGGTAATCCCTAAGGTGAGAGCATTTCGTTCAATAGGAATAAATTGGCTAACCCCACCGACGAGAGTTAACGCACCTGTCCCTAACGAAGAAGCCATTCCCACGACCAGAGAGTACAGCGCTAATGCGTCAATAACATCGCCTTTTTTACCCGATACCCATTTTCCTAATACCGGTTTCAAAGAGCTACTGATCGAATACGGCATTTTTAAGTTATAAAACGCTAAACCAAAGATAAGCGCTGGAATCGCATAAATCGCGTAAGGTGTGGGCCCCCAGTGAAGGAACATGGCCGAGAAAGCAAACAAAATGGCATCAGGGCTATCCGGCTTAATATGCAAACTCTTTGGCGGCGTATGTAAATGATATAAAGGTTCAGCCGTTGTCCAAAACAACACACCGACCGCAAGCGTGGTACATAACACGATCATAAACCAACGGAGCTTGCTCACGTGTGGTTTAGCATCTTCACCACCAATGCGGATATTACCTAATTTTGAGCAGTAAGTTACCCCAACTAACACGAGTAGGTAAAAACTGCCCAAACTAAATAGCCAAGAGAAGTGATTTAACACAAAGCTATTGGCAACACCTGTGTAATGTAAGAATTGATCAAGATTGACCAAACTAAAGACCAAAGCCCCAACCAAAATAATAAAAGTTGGGAAAAATACTAATGGTCGAATATTTTTAAACATAATTAGTCCCTTAATAAATTGAATCACACGCCCGTTCGTTCGATTTTTTCTTCAAACTCTTTTTCAAAAATCACTGTCTCGCCTTCCAAGGCTTGCCATTTCGCTGTGATATAGAAAAAGTCGTAATCACATGTCATGTGATAATGCGCCTTCAAACCAGTCCACCAGCCGTCACGCCCCATATCTAGCTCATAAAAGAGCTCCGATTCAGCGGTTAATGGATCCTCAGGATGGATGGTTTGATACTGCTTCATGCGCAGATCAATATCGGTATTACAAGAATTGAAATGTTGACGACCGAAATCATCAATCGTTTCTAAACAAATTTTTCCTGTCTTGTAATCGTGATGAACGATGCGCTGACTGTCATAGTCTCGCAAACTTTCACCGTCATAACTAACAGATTTATCATAAGCAGGGGGTTCTACTTCTGTTGTCCAAGAGTCACGAGTTGGAACTTCAATGACACTGGTTGCGGGATCAATCGTTACTGTTGGATGATCTTGCGATGGCCAAACAAGTGGCCAATAGGCTGTCGAAATAGAAATGCGTAATAGGTGACCTGCTGGAATTTTATAGGCGACGTAATTTATCGGCACCGTCACCTGATACGATTTACCGGCTTCAAGTCGCTCAAATCGAGAATGATTGTCGCGATGGTTTAGGTTCCAGGTACCAACACTGATACGAGTGGATGCACCATCAGGATGAACATCACACACTCGAACCGCCAATTGCGCCGTTGGCTTGTCACTTTGAATGGTAAGATTGGCCAGTACCTGACCCGCTAATGCTAGGTCCTCTTGCAAAGGCGCCGTATCAAAAGTGACGGAGCCTGCGTCATCAGCACGTTGGTCAGCAGGTTGCTCCATATCTTGACGAATGCCGACACACAAACGTCCGCCATTGAGCCCTGTAGAATGAGGAGAGCAAATTGACTGTTGCGGTGCGTGAGGATTTAATTCAGCCACCAAGCGACCATCATCAAGGAAGAAGGATTTTGTCACTGTTTGCGGTGATGGCCAGCACGGTTCACTGATCCATTGACCTGGGCGAACATCGTAGTCAGTCTGTGGACGTACACTGTCTTGCAGGTAGTAGGTCAACTGTGGCTCATCATCAATGCCATTTTCGATGCCTTTTAGCCAACGATCCCACCAACGTACTGATTCTTTGACATAATCCATTTTCGGATTTGGATAGGCAATATTGGGATACTTATGTGCCCATGGGCCGACAAGTCCTTTGCGCGGTACATCTAAGTGACGTAATAAGCTAAATACCGTATTACGGTAATTATCGGCCCAACCACTCATGGCATACACAGGTATTTTAATATCTGAGTAATCTTCACAGATAGATGCATGTTTCCAGTAGTCTTGACGTAACTGCTCTGTTAACCAAGGTTTAGCAAGAAACGGCATCGTGTTTAATCGATCTAACCACTGCTCTTTCCACTGCTCACCAACGAGAGCTTTATCGGGTGCACGACCTTGCGCATAGGCCCAGAAGAATGATGCCCAATCTAAATTGTCATTAAGCAAACACCCACCCATGAAATGAATATCATCGCGATAACGGTCATCCGTCGAACATTGAGTGATAATGGCTTTTAATTGTGGTGGGTTTAAAGCAGCAATTTGCAGTGAGTTGAAGCCCCCCCAAGAGATGCCCACCATACCGACATTACCGTCACACCATGGTTGATTCGCAATCCAAGCGATAACATCAGTGCCATCTTGCAGTTCCTGTGCGCTATATTCATCGACTAGATGACCTTCAGATTCACCACACCCACGTAAATCGACGCGAATACATGCATAGCCGTGAGCGGCCGTTTGCGGCATGGTGATCTCATCACGAACGACAGTACCATCGTTTTTGCGATAAGGAAGAAACTCTAGAATAGCTGGAACCGGTTGAGTATTCGCATTTTCAGGCATCCATGCACGGTATGCGAGCCGTGTTCCATCAGGAAGTGGAAGCATCGCGTGGTGGATTTCTTGAATTTTATGCATAGTTAACCGTCCAATCTTTTGAGAATGTAGTTTTTATATTAGAGGGGTGAATTTGTATGTAAAACGCCATTTTGTTAAGGTAGTCTGAACTAAAAGTTCAGGACAACCTATGCCGATTAATAACAAGACCATTCCATCCCTTAGTGGCCTTATCCTTTTTGAAGCATCGGCTCGTCTAGGCACATTTACAAATGCAGCCAATGAGTTATGCGTCACACCAACGGCTGTGGCAAAACAGATCAAACAATTAGAAGCTTTTTTAGACACTCAGCTGTTTTACCGAAAGAAAACCGGTTTAGAACTGACAACCGAGGGAAATGAATATTTAGTTCATGTTTCACAAGCGTTAAATACTCTGGCAGAAGCGAGTACATCGTTACAAAAACAAGGTCAACCAATCCCATTAAACCTAGAAATTGGGACCTGTTTTTCCCATTTCTGGCTTATTCCTCGTTTAGATGATTTTCGTTCCCGCTACCCAGAAGTCACCCTGAATATTTCGATCAATAATGAGCGAAATATTGCAGAAAATGCGATTGCTCCCTACGACGTAGCCTTTTATTACGCCCCTATCGATTCAGTTCAAAAAGAAAATTATTTACTTTTTGACGAACGAATGTTACTCGTGTGTAGCCCAGGTTTCTTGGAAAAGCGCCCAGATTGTCGCGATTTAACGACACTTTGGGATCAGCCTCTATTAGGCCTAAGAGATGCACCCGAATTTTGGGAGAATTGGCAATCGTGGGCGCAGCGCAGTGGTAAAACCTACCGCACGCCGACCAATATGATGGTAATGGAAGATCAAATTGCCGTTATCCAAGCAGCGCTTAACGACGCGGGTATTGCGCTTGCTTGGGATTGGCATATTGAACAACTATTGGAAAGCGAGCAGCTGATCGCCTTAACGCCACCACTTGAGTGTTACAACAATGCCTTCTTTCTATCTTGTTCAGATAATGCAAACAGGAAAAGTGCTCAGCGATTTATTCGCTGGGTAATGGAACAGTTAAAAGTATCGGGATAATTCACGATACTGCTCCCTTAGCGACGCTTAAATAGTCGTCCCATTAAGTTCGGGTGGTAGTGCCAGCAGTGATCAAACATCCCAACTAATTCTGGGTTGCCATATTTGGATAAACAAATGGCATGAAGGCGGTTATGTTTCTTTTTAAGTTCGGTGACCTGATGGGCAAGTTCTTCACTCTGCTTCGGAGCAATAAAGTCAGAAACGATCAATAGATCAGCATTACGATAACGCTTACCTTGCATTAGCTCTATCGCTTTAAAAATAACAGGTTCGAAATCGGTGCCACCATGGAAGGTATAACTGAGAAAATCGCTTGCTTCTCTTAACCCCTGCTTGTGTGTCAGCTCATACATAATATGCTCAGTTGAAAATAACATCACATAACAGTCTCGATCCTCTTCAAGCGCTATTTGCATTAACGCATAAGCCATTGCCTTGGCACATTGTTCGGGAAAACCACTCATGGAGCCAGAGGCATCGACACAAATAATAAAGGGCCCTTTCTCAATATCGGCTTGGCGGTGCTCGGGTCGGTGCGTTTTTACTTTACGTAACGTGCGCGTTTTACCACTGGTGCGGTAATTCATTAACCGCTTATCAGCAAAACGTTTATAGAACACAACTTCAAGTTCAGGATAAGCAAGAAATAATGTTTCGTTAGGTAGTAACTTATTGAGGTCATCATCTTCATGAACGCCAACAATATCGTCAACGGCCATATCCGACTTTTCTTCGACCATTTCAGGTTCTTCTGCGGGCGCTTTATTTAAACTAGGATCATCGACGTCACTCGCCATTCGGCCAAGCTTTTCAGCCATATCCAACAGCTTGGGATTTTTGCGCAAAAATTGCGCTTGTGACTTCATTGCTGAAACATCACTGCGGCTGAGCTTAGCACCAGCCATATCCCATAACCGCCCCAGTCCCTTAACATCACCTTGCTCGGTGACATTGTTCATATCGCGTAGGGTTTCCATACGCTGATACAGATCAGCGAGCAATTTTTCTTTGTTTTCTTCCAGCTCAAGAACTTGTGCTTGACGAATGGAATCGGATAGCGATTGATACCATTGGTCACAGAAAAAATGGGCAAATACTGGATTATTTTCCCCATGGTTACGCTCTACCAGTTTTTTTGCTTTTCGGTAATACACCGAATCCCTTTCTAACTGACGCATCAGCTCAGGCAGTTGCACAAAAAACTGACTTTCATCCCAATGAATCACTTCTTGGTAAAGCGCAATTTCCTGTTGAAAACGTTCTGTTTCACAGACTCGAGTGAGTCGTTCACGTGCGTTACTACGCCATTTTAGAAGATGCTTTTTCATCGAGGTTCCCACGCCCCGATGTTCCGCCATCATCATCACCTGCGAACGTCCCATGAGATCATTCACTGCGGCATCGATAATGCCAGAATCAGCAATCATCATGGCTAAGTTTAATCCATCAGCACCAAGCATCTATCTCACATCCACTTAACTAAAAAACTGTTCAAGTTGGTTAAGGCGCAATTGATATTTATCGTAACGCTCTTGAAGAGTTTCTAGAGACTCAACCAGCTGCTGAATATGAGCTTCTATCGACGTTGGGATGGTAGGATCCACAAAATTATGCGGCAACGCAGCATGAAACTGGCTACGAATTCGTCGTAGATCTTGCTCGGTGCTGTTAAGTAACACTTCCGCCTGAGCCACTTTATCAAGCCAAACATGGTAGGTAGTGACGTCTAACGCGTCATCTGTTGCCAACGCCGTCAGGACGGAACGATTCGCAATATCTTTTATGATTAAGCGCTCATCCGTATCCAATTCAAAATGTAACCGACATAACTTGGGATTTTGATTCACATAACCGTACACATCGCCATGCCCTTCTCGGAACAGTTTTTCCAAATCGGATTGCACAACATAAACCCAGCGACTATCGCCTTTTTCAGATTCCGAAACCGACAAATTACTCTGCAGCATCACCAATTTAATTAATGGTTGTGAACTGCCAACTTGATAATGTTTAGCACGACTGAAATCATAGTGATAAACCTGCTTTTTACGGATTCCCGATGCGGTTTCCAAAGACAAAACTATCGCAAGATTATCTTCCAACTCCTGTTGTACTGATTCTAATGTTTGGGTTACCGATGCAAAACTTTGAGCAACACGCTGTTGATCAAACGCCTCTTCCGTTGCAAATTTCTGCAACGTATTTTGCACAATTTCTCGAGAGTCTGGAGAACTCCACAAACAATGTTCTAACAGTAAAAGATCGAGCGGATTAATTTCATCTCGACCATTAAAATACGCACTGGCTTTTAGCAATTTAACGGCTTTTTTCCAGCGACGGTCCGACACATACAACTCAGCTAGACGCTCTTCTTGTGTTTCTAATGCCGTCTTCAAACGATAGAGTTTATCGAACACATCATCGCTAATGGCAAGGTTCTGTAATTCTTGTCGCCAAGTGAAATATTCGTCATCAGATATTGCAAGTTCTGCTGGAACTTGTGCTTCTTGAGTCGTACCGACTGTGAGCATCGATTTGAAGTTTTGCTTGTCCTGAATTCGATTAACAAACACCCGAACGAGCATACGATCATAGAGAGCATCTAACCCGCTATCTTCTTCCGGTAGTTCATTAGATGCTGAGATAAGAAGGCGCATCGGCACTTTTTCAACATCACTGCCATTTTTAAACGTTTTCTCATTCACCACGGTAAGTAATGTATTCAAGATGGCTGGCCCCGCTTTCCAAATCTCATCAAGAAAGACAACCTGAGCACTTGGTAAATAGCCATCCGTTAAACGCACATAGCGACCATTATCTTTCAGCTCTTGAATACTGAGTGGACCAAAAACTTCTTCTGGTGTAGAAAAACGCGTCATTAAGTACTCGAAATAACTGCTGTTTGAAAAAGCCTGAATCAGTCTTTTGGCGATCAAACTTTTCGCTATTCCGGGAGGGCCAAGCAAAAACACACTCTCGCCACTTAATGCTGCCAGTAAACATAGCTTGATTGTACTTTCACGCTCGTAAACACCTTCACACAAAGCTTTAGCTAGCTTGTTAATTCGTTCAGACAACAAGGCTTTACTGGCATGTGAAGCCTGCGTAGATGAGTTCATTTTGAGCTCCTTAGCTAGCGAAATTACTTTCTCTTAGTCATTGGTTGCGAGGATTTATACATTTTTTACCCACTTTAGGGTTAATTCGTCACCAAATGACCGTTTTCATAAATTATTTGTTATTAATATTGTTCGCAAATATCACAATAATAGCAACCTTAGATTAACCAAAACGCCAAATCTATCTGGGTTGAGCATACAATTTGCGCTATGGTAGATAAAATTTAGCGAAAATATTAAGCACATCACTATGAACAAACTCATTCATCAATGGAAAAAAACCATCGCTCTTACTGAACAAGATATAACATTACCCAACGGTAAGACCATCATTCATACGACGATTGAACACCCTGGCGCTGCAGTGATCATTCCCATTACTCAAGAGAAGCGTGTCATCATGGTCAATCAATATCGCCCTTCAGTAAAAGCATGGACGATTGAAGTACCAGCGGGAACGATGGAGCTTGGTGAAGATCCGCTAACGTGCGCACAGCGAGAATTGGAAGAAGAAACCGGCTACAGTGCTGACACTTTTCAATCTTTAGGGCAACTGATCCCAATGGCAGGTATGTGTAACGAAAAACAACACCTTTATATAGCGACGGGGCTTCACCTCACTCAACGCTTAGAATGCGATGACGATGAAATCATTGAGGTACAAACCTACTCTTTGCAAGAGCTTGAAACCATGATCGCGAACGGCGAAATCAGCGACTCAAAGACTGTCGCTTGTTTATACAGAGCCAAACTCGCTGGGTATCTGTAAAGCGTAAAGATTCGTAAAGTAAATCACACTTCAAATACACATATGATTTCATTACACCTGTCGGTATCATTCTATGCTATCGACGACAAATTCGAACAAAACCCAAGGATACCGTGGTGTAGCCGCTGTATCCCATCTGATAAGACATGTTTTCCCAATTTTGCGATATTAGGACGTTGGTAAACTGCCCTAATGCCATTTACGTACATAGGTAATCGTTTGCTTCCAAGAATTAAACACGTTTGATGCAAAGATCATTCACTATGTTTTCTTATCATTAATGAGTAATAGTTTAGTCCGACCATGACAGAAAAACGCCAAGGCCGCCGCAGCGCAGAAGACGCCGCAAAAACACGTTTTCATATCCTTTCAGTGGCAGCAGACCTATTTTGTGAAATGGGCTATGCCCGCGTATCACTACGGCAAATCAGCGATCAAGCTGGAGTTTCCCACAGCTTATTACGCCATCATTTCGGCAGCAAAGAAAAAATATGGCACGCAATAAGTGATGGATTAAATGCTTATATGAGTGAATATATGAAACACGTCATTGAGCAGATTTCAGATTCCGCACCTGCGAATATCATCATTTATGAGTTCACGCTTCGCTTACTTGCACACAGCTTAATGAATCGTCAACCTATCCAATTGATTGCTGATTCTGTTCGCCAAGACAATTCGCTATTTGACTATTACATAGGACGCACTGGCGAAATTGAAACTTTGATGGAAACGCTCGCTGATGACTATCATAAACAGTTTCCTTCTAAGCGCCTTAATATATGGGAAGTGAAATGGGAATTGATGATGTATGCCCATAGCGCCGCAAGTCTCACTCCATTTTTATGTGGCACATGGCCAGACGCTAAAAATCTTGATGAAATATTACTAAAACACTTGAACATGTTTAATCAATCATTGATAGAAAAGTACCACGTTGAACCGCAGTACATATTAAAGCCGACGTCAGTAGCCGAGCTTGTATACGAATCTCATAACGATTGGAAAGGGTTCTGTTAACAAATACAGTAAGGGAGCCTCATCTGCTCCCTTGAGATATAACGTTGAACGGACATAGCCATTGCTTTAGGATCGTCACAAACTGATTGATACAGCTTGCAATCCTACATCTTGGCTCATTTGGCTATCGGTAGTTAACGACGCTTACCGCGTCCTGAATGAATTTTTAGTTGGGCTTTGAGCTTTCTCTTCTCAGACGAACGACTTTTACGCCGTGAGTTCCCCTCTGAATCTATATCTGCTGCCAGCGAAGGTTCAAAACCCGCTAACCACTCTTGTGGTAAACGTTGATCCAGCAACCGCTCAATCGCTTGTAATATTGGTTCTTCATCACGACTCAATAGCGATACCGCTAGGCCTTGCTGACCTGCACGACCTGTGCGACCAATTCGGTGCACGTAGTCTTCCGCTTTAAATGGCATATCATAGTTGATGACTTGAGCTAACTGTTCAATATCCAATCCTCGGGCAGCAACATCCGTTGCAATCAATGCTCTAACTTTACCCTCTTTAAAGTCATTGAGCGCTTTTTGACGCGCCCCTTGGCTTTTATCACCATTGATAGATACCGCTTTGATACCATCGAGCTTTAACTCTTTTGCCAAAGCATCGCTACCCTGCTTGGTTCGAACAAACACCAGTACTTGCTGCCAGTTACGAGAACCTATCAAATACGCAAGTAATTCACGTTTGCGCTTTTTATCAACAGGATAAACCATTTGTTTCACAGTATCAGCCGTTGAATTACGTGGGGTGACCTGCACTTCTTCAGGGTCATTCAGTAAACGATAGGCCGTTGATTTTATTTTTGCCGTGAATGTTGCAGAAAAGAACAGTGTTTGACGCTGCTTAGGAACGCGTTTAAGCACTCTTTGGATATCAGGCATAAATCCCATATCCAGCATACGGTCGGCTTCATCTAATACAAGAGTTTGCACTTTAGCGAGTGTAAATGTTTTCACATGTGCATGATCGAGCAATCGACCAGGCGTCGCAATCAAGATATCCGCTCCATCCGCCAACTTGTTAACTTGCACTTTCATACTCGTTCCACCATAAACGGCGACTATCGTCAGATCTGTCTCGGCAGCGTATAACTGTAAGCTTTCTAATACTTGCTGGGCTAATTCGCGAGTCGGCACGAGTATAAGGCTGCGGATTGTTCCCTGCTTTTGTTGAGCATCGATTGGGTTTTGTAACAACTGCTGAATAAGCGGCACACCATAAGCAGCCGTTTTTCCTGTGCCCGTTTGAGCACCAGCCAACACATCTTTACCAGCGAGAACATGCGGTATTGCTTGTTGTTGGATAGGTGTCGGATTAACAATCCCTAGCGTTTCGAATCGACGAGCCAAAGTTGAATCGATAGCCAGATCAGTAAATGAAACATTTGCAGTGGGCGTATTATCAGACGAAGATTGATTAGACATAACGACGACCTATCACCTTAAAATTTAATCGTAAGCAAAAAGGAGCCGGATTGTATCAGACCTTGGCCGACTTCGCTGCTGCATTCAAAAGTTCAGGATAAAATTGCCGAAAGATGGCATGAAGTTCGTCATAATGGTTTTCTAGCGTCTCGTTGCAATGCGCTAATGGCTTGATCCGTTCTCTCCGCTGAGCAATACGTTGCAAAGCAAACTGCACATTATCTAATTCTTGATAAGAACTTAACCAGCCTCCAGACCACATTTTATGAGTCACATGAATAAAGGACGTTGGCAAATTATCTGGATATTCATTTTTGATCATTTGTTCAGCATGATTAATAAATGAATGTAACGATAATGCGTGATAGTGCTCCCATCCACTTGCTAAACAGTGATCCCAAAACATATCAAGAGCAATAGGAGCAAAACGCCGTAAATGCGCGGGAAAGAGTTGCTTTGCGTGTCGGCACAAATGATGTGAGTCGGTGTAGGCGTCAACCCTACGGTGTAGCTGTATCCCTAAGACGATGGATTCAGAATACTGATGCTGAACATTACCTTTAACAAAATCCCCAAGCAAATTTCCTAATAAGTTGCTTTGACAATGTTCAGCGATATGGAGGTGAGCAAGATAATTCATACTAAATAAAATACTAAAGCCAGCGACCCGCGCTGGCTTCTCTGTTATGACAGCTTAAACTGTCGCTTCTTTATCTTCAGCCTCTTGGTATTCGGTAAGTTCAAATCCGATTTCCATTGCATCAAGTAGCTCTAAACTGTCTTCTTGTGCTTTGATTACTTGGTCACTCATTGTCGACCTCCTTTTTATCATAATTACCTAGCTGCTCTGTATATGGTTCCAATAGGGAAAAAATCAAGAGCTTGCTGATAGTGCAACGATTGTAACGTCGTTGTGTCCTTTTTATCGCAGTTTTGTGTCAGTACTGTGACAGCCAACGCAGTCAGCACCCACATTATCACGACATGGAAGTATCTATTTATAACAAAACTGAGAGTTATGGTTTAGCACATTTAATACTGCATTGTCATTTAACGTTAATAAACACACCACGTGTACATTAAAATATACACAAACAACATCAATAACGTACAAATGAGTTGACTATAGTCATTTTCTCTTAGAAAATGGCAATGTTCAGGCGATATTTATTATACAAACGCCTCAATATCGAACAAAACACTCAAGCAAACAGAACAATTCGTAAAAAAAAGTTTACAATATGATTAAATCAAAGCTTTTAGGTAGTACTTTGATCATTGCAGGCACCACAATTGGTGCAGGAATGTTAGCTCTACCTCTTGCCTCTGCAGGAATCGGTTTTTCAACTTCATTACTTATTATGGTCGCTCTTTGGCTATTAATGTCTTTTACTGCGTTACTCATGGTCGAAGTACACCAATACGCAGATAGCAAAGCGACATTACATACTCTGGCTAAACACATTTTAGGTGACAAAGGTAAATGGGTAGCCGCATTTGCGATGCTATTCTTATTCTACTCACTCTGCTCTGCTTATATCGCTGGAGGGGGCTCTCAATTCACGCATCGTATTAAAGATTTTACCGACATTTCTTTGCCAACATCGATGGGAACGATTTTATTTACCGTCCTTGTTGCAGCCGTTGTGACTATCGGCACGAGTAGTGTCGACAGGGTTAACCGGATTTTATTTACGGGTAAGATTATCGCCATGCTTTTAGTGCTATTTTTTCTAGCACCTAACGTTACTGAGTCATACCTACTCAGTATGCCACTAAAGCAAGGATTAATTATTGCGGCTATTCCTGTGATTTTTACTTCTTTCGGTTTTCACGGCAGTATTCCAGCAATCGTTAATTACCTTGATGGTGATACAAAGGCACTGCGTAAAGCGATCATTATTGGCTCAGCGATTCCACTGATCATCTACGTATTCTGGCAGTTAGTAACACTTGGCGTCATCAGTCAAACGGAGTTAGTTCAAAATTCAGGTTTAACCGCTTTAATCGGTCATTTAGCAGTAAAAGTCCATCACTCCAATTTAAGTAAAATCATTGGAATATTTGCTGATCTTGCCCTTTTAACGTCCTTTTTAGGTGTGAGTTTAGGCTTATTTGAATTTTTGGGGGACACTCTACGTAAATCAACAGGCACAATAAACCGCCCTATTGCATCAGTCATCACATTTTTACCACCGCTAGTGTTTGCGCTTTTCTATCCGCAAGGGTTTATCATGGCACTGGGATATGCTGCCATTGCATTGGCTGTATTGGCTATATTCCTCCCGATATTCATGGTCGTAAAAGTGAGACAGCAGGCAAACTCTGGTACACGTTATCAAGTGAAAGGTGGTACTCCTGCATTGATCATTACGGGAGTGGTTGGGATTGCAATCATTTCAATCCAGATTCTCATTTCATTAGGTTTACTTCCAGCATTAGGATAGATTCTATTTCTTAGTAAAATCCGTCAGGCGAGCTATCAAGCTCGCCTTTTTTATTACATCAATAATTCCTTATATATCAAGGAATAAAGCCTAATTTTGTAAATTTAACACGACAAATTTTACTAACTGTTACAAATATCCTCCTATTAGTTTTCAATTTTGATATCCATATCACTTATCAGGCATAAAAATAGAACTAACCACTCAATTTCTTACTCTTAACGCCGCTAACAAATATAGAAACATCATTGGCACCGCAATCAATTTGTCATCTTCTTACGGTTTACTATCAGTGATGAATGACGAGACAACCACAATAAAAAATCAACGTTGCCAGTTTCTAGTTCGCATTCATATCAACAACAATGTTGGGTTATCTATTCAAAAATTTTTCAGCTAAAGGTGTTAGCTATGCGAAAATTTAACTATTACCTCAGCAGTGCGCTGTTTAGCCAACTACCAAGTAGTCTCGTTCGTCAAATCGTCTCTTTTCGTCTTGCAACAACAGCCAAAGAAGAACTCAGTGCTTTGCAAGACCGCGTCTCTTATTACAATAAAATAAGTAAGCCATATACACTTAATCAGCAAAATCACCAGATACAATCGTTTCGTAAACACTGCGGAAGTACTTACTACTTCGATATGCTTAAAGTCATTAAGGGATTTGAGCCAGAGCTGAAATTTAATTTTATTCATGGTGATGTCGTCGATGTGCCTAAAGAGCCCACTTTCGTTAAAAGTCGCCCTATCGCCGGTGATAATGATAACTCGGTGCTACTCAAACTAAATGAAATTAGACACTATCGTTTCGTCAATGACACCCTGTCATACAGGGAAAAGAGTGATATGGCCGTGTGGCGTGGCAGCGGTTTTAGAGCTAACCGCCGTAATCTATTAAAACGTTATTTCTCCCACCCCCGCTGTAATTTTGGCCGAACTGATCGTGAAGATGCAGACCAACTTCAGTATGTGCTGCCTAAAATGAGTATTGAAGAACAGCTAAAATATAAGTTTATATTGAGCTTAGAAGGCAAAGATGTCGCAACGAATCTAAAGTGGATCATGTCTTCGAACTCTTTGGTATTCACGCCTAAATTACGTTATGAAACATGGTTTATGGAAGGAAAACTCATTCCCGGAGTTCATTACGTTGAAATTAATGATGATTTTTCAGATTTGATAGAAAAAATGGACTACTACACTGCTCACCCAGAACAAGCCGAAGCCATTATCGCTAACGCGAATCAGTGGGTAGAACAATTTAAAGATCAGCGACGCGAACGATTAATTAGCTACCTAGTCGCAGATCAATACTTCAATCAATCGCAGGAACGACCATCTAAAGAAGAGACGAAACTTTCTGCATTACTAGGGTTATCCCCTATTTCCCGACGAGCATAAAAAGTCCCGCCGCAAATAAACAAGGCCTCACACATCCTATGAGGCCTTATACCCAAATGACCTCGAGATGCAGGATTCAGAGCTTCATCAACGAGCCTAGGTCAAGCTCAATCACGGCAGGAATGGCCATTCCCTTTCAANGTGATTGAGCGCAGAAATAGGTTTGTTGATGAGCTCCCAAAGGGCGAGTTGTATTCGCTCCTAGGCTGTGTTACTAATTTTCAACGTAGAATGACTATGTCCTCAAATCAGTGCCTTGCCTAAGAGCGAATACATTCTCGCTGAAACAGCATCTTGAGGTTACTTGGGTATATTATTAATAAGTTTAGGCAACTCCTCTCTCAACGACAGTCTTATTCCCTCCTTTCACCAGAACAAGTTATCGAAAAGTGAACTACAAGCTAAAGCTCAACCAATACATGAGTGTGTAATTATCAGAATAATAATGTTGTGGATGATCAACAGGAACACCTACCGATAAAACAGTAAAGTAATCTTTGTCGTACAACCCTAAGCGAACTGCCGCACCGACTACGGTTTCATTGGCTAAAGAGTATATTTTATTTTCACCCACCTGGCCCATATCAAGTGATAATGCAGCGCGAACAATATTACTTCTGGCCAATTTACCGACATCGAACGCCAAATTGTTCCGCCAGAAGTACCCTTCATTACTGGATGCATGAACAAACTCAAACCCACTAACCGTATAACTGTTATTAACACTCACGCCTTTCACTGGATTGATCTCATCAGAGCTCCAAATCGCATAAACATGGGTCGAATAATTGATGTCTGTCGACAGTGGATAATCGTAATTGAGCGTGACTTCTTCTTTATCTATTGGCGTTGAATAAAGGGCAGTGCGATCACTAATCACGGGATCATCAAACCATTGCGCCCCACGGCTCACCTTCGGTATAACCGTTAAGTAAGAATCAAATACTTTAGCACTATACTCAACCGAGACACTCAAATCGGCAGATGTTTTAGTGATGGTTTTGGTGCGATTTTCAACCCATTTTTGTGTCGTTACCGTTTGACCAACATATAAACTGACATCTCCAAGCGCAGGAAAACGCTGCATAACAGGTAATGTCGGGCCAATTTGAATGCGATTTGAGACGACGTCATGTTCTAAAAGCTGTAGTTCAGCTCCAAAGACTAAGTCAACGCACTGCTGAGAAACCAAAGAATGCGGATTTTCAACTGATTGTAACGTTTGAGAAGAGAGCAAAGACACATTCCAAAATGTTGGGCATTGTAGGTTGGCTGGATCCGCCATAGCAGCACGTGTTAGAAATAAGGTTCCCAACAAGAATACTGTTTTTGTTCTACATAAAAATGAGCCCACCAACACCGTCTTATCACTCCGTAAATTAGCAATGGCTGATTATTGATCATTTTTTAGACTGATTACTTTTAGCTTCAAATCCAACGTGATGTAAATCACACAAAACACCTAATTAGTATTAACTGTCATCACTTAGCGTTACTCGGTTATCTTTGCCGATAATTTGTCCATAAAACGATAAATCCCACCTTATTAATGAAAATCATTTGTATTTATATTTAATATATGAGAAAACCTGATTTGCATATTTCTGACATATTTCACACAAACCCCATAAATAAACATCAATTTGCATAATAATGAATAACTACGATCTTAAATTACCATTTGATAGCAGACGAATCATTTCACGATCTTTTGGGCTATCCCCTCTTTATTTGGCACTATTCGCCTCCTCTGCATTTGCAGCAAACACAGAGACATCACAGAACAATCGTTCTGAGAAATCGATTGATACTGTTGTTGTTCAAGGGCAGCAAACTAAAGGTCACTATACAGTGCCCACAAGTTCAGTCGCGACACGTAATAATGTCTCTGTTATGGATGTTCCCAAAGCGGTTACGACAGTCAGCTCTCAAGTTCTACAAGACCAAGGCAGTGATTCACTCATTCACGCCTTAACCAATGTGAGTGGTGTCACCCAAGCCAATAATATTGGTGGTAAAGAGGATGCCATTATTCGCCGTGGCTTTGGTTCAACACGTGATGGTTCTTTACTTACTGATGGGCTAAAAACGGCTCTACCGCACTCTTTTAACGTGACCACAGATAAGATCGAAGTGTTGAAAGGTCCATCCAGTACTTTGTATGGCGTGCTTGACCCTAGTGGTATGGTCAATGTGGTGACAAAGAAACCTCAAACTGAATTTGGCGCTAAAGTTTGGTCTAAATTGTCGGCAATGGGAGCTGGTCGTTACGGACAAACTTATGGTATGGATATTACCGACGGGATTAAGGATACCAACCTATCTTATCGTTTCATCGGTGAATATGAAGATAGCGACTATTGGCGTAATTTTGGCACTAATCGTAACTGGACTGTCGCACCATCACTGATGTGGAGCGATGAATCAACAGAATTAGTACTGTCTTACCTACATCAACATTATTTGATTCCCTATGATCGTGGCACCATCTACGATACCGATAATAATAAGTTTGTTGATGTGAGCCGCCGCACCCGCCTTGACGAACCCTTCTCTAAAATTGAAGGTGACTCAGACATGGCCAAAATTTCTTTAAACCAAGAATTAATCAATGGTTGGAATCTTGATGCACGCTATGCCTATTCACAAGATGATTTTAAAGCTGACCAAGTTCGAACCTTAGGTTATAACTCCGAAACTGGGGTTATTACTCGCCGAGCAGACACCCGTGGTTATTACAAGCGTAAGATTCATGCTGTACGCACAGATGTGACTGGTACCGTAGATACTTTCTCTAAACGCAGTGATGTCTTATTTGGATTGTCATACGATAATGAAAAAACTCGTCGCGCTAAATTGCAAAAAGGCAGTAAAAATACCAGCATGACAATTGATGATATTGAATACGGCAATATCGACCAAGTGGATTACGATTCCTCTAAAAACAAAGAGGAATATGAGACTATAAATACCGCATCAATTTATGCGCAAGACCAATTACATCTCAATGATGAATGGATTGTTGTTGGTGGTCTACGTTATCAATACTTTGATATTAAAGCAGGCCGAGGTGACACAGAAAACACCAAAACCGATGGAGACGCGCTACTACCAAACGCTGGTTTAGTATGGAAAGTAAGCCCGATGATCTCTTTGTATACTAACGTTGGTAAGACTTTCCGACCAAACAGTTCCATGACCAGCGCTTATGGTAACTTAGATCCAGAACAAGGCATTTCTTATGAGTTAGGCAGCAAGTTTGATGTCAATGAACGCTTTAATGCCACATTGGCTGCTTATTACGCGCGTAAGAAAAACGTGGCCTATTCAGAGACAGTTGATGGCGAAAAAGTTTACAAAACGGCTGGCCTAGTTAGAGCACAAGGTATCGAATTCGATATGACAGCGCAGGTTACTGACCGCCTACAAGCCATTGGTAGCTATGCGTTCACGGACACAAAAGTGCTTGAAGATCCGAGTTATGAAGGTAAAGCATTACCTAACGTAGCGAAGCATACCGCTTCTATCTTCTTATCTTACGATCAGGGCAACTTGTTCCAAGATAACGACAACCTACGTTACGGTGGCGGTGTACACGGCGCTAGTAAACGCGCTGGCGATAACGATAACTCATTCTACTTGCCTGAGTATGCGATTGCCGATCTATTTGCCGCGTATACATTTGAAACCAGTAACCCAATTAAGGTGCAGTTGAATTTGAATAACATCTTCGACAAAACCTATTACACGTCATCGATTGGTAATTCAGCGTATTCCGTTGCGGTGGGCCAACCATTTAATGCGATATTAAATGTTAGTATGGCATTCGGCGCAATGTAACCGAACTTTAACGATACAGAAAGGCCAGCTCACAGAGCTGGCCTTTCTTATTACTATCATCTAATGGTGACTTTCACTTATAACTCTAATAGCCCAAAGACGTCAGTTCAGCATCAATATCTACCGCTGGTTTATTTCGTAGAACTTGAGCGGCGAGCTCCGTCCGGTTGGTAAAGAATCCATCGACACCAGACTTAACATAGCGTTCGAAGTCTACTTTCTGATCAACAGTATAAGCATGTACCAACAAGCCTTTAGCGTGACTCATTTTTACCATCCACGGTTCAGCCAAATCCATGTAACTAAATTGACTAGAAAAACGTCCTTGGTGATGAGTTTGAACGGTTGATGGCCCAACACCAATCGCCCCATGTTCTTTGGCAAAATCTAACCATTTTTCGAATGCTTGTTTAGATGCAACTTTTACATGCGCGTAATAGTCAGCATAGGACTCATCCGCCGCTTTCTTTTGCCCGGGAGCAGCATCAATATACCCATCTCCTGTCCATAATAATAAAATTTTAGGCACATCCGGCATCACCTTTTGCAAGGCAACTAAACTGGGTTTCTCAAATGTTTGCAAAATGATTTTTCCGTCATGCTTCTTATCCAGCCAGTGCTCACGCTTAAGAAAATTAGCTAAATCTTTTTCTATACCCGGAAAAAGTTTAGGTACTTTCGTTTCTATATAGAGGCCTACAGGATGAGAGCATGCATGAGCAATATCGCTCACTTGCTTCAGAGTTACGATAGATAAACCTTTAAAGCTGGATCGTGCTCTTGTCGGATAACGGTGATTGAACCAACTACCCGCATCGAGTCGCTGTAACTCTTGCCAAGTAAAGTGGCTGACAGGCTCGTTTGCTCGTTTAGGGAACACCTTCTCAATGTTGGTGGTACGTTTGAGATTGTTATCATGCAGAGCGATTAGTTTACCATCTTTCGTGCGTTGCAAATCGAGCTCTAAATAATCAGCCCCAATTTCACAAGCGAGTTTATAAGCGGGTAACGTTGATTCAGGAGCGTCATATGAGTCTCCTCGGTGAGCAATGATCGCATGTTCAGGAATATCGAAAGCCCAAACAGTCGAAAGTGGTACAATAGTTAGAATAGTTAGAGCAAGAAATCTCCATAAATATTGAGGTTTTTTATCATTTATTAGCAAAACTATCTCCTTGTTTTATATGAATTATTACTGTAACAAATCATCACTATCAAATAAAATCAAAAAAACATAATCAAAAATTTGATGCAAGAAGTTTAATATTCGAT
>NZ_WEKT01000055.1:0-34183 GCF_009874545.1 Vibrio eleionomae
GTTTTTTAACTATATGATTATTAGCTAGTTATGCCTGTTTTTGGTAGGGTCTTTTTGTGCCTGAATATGGTATAAATATAACTGTTTATAGTCATGAATAGAATGATTATAACGTATGCTATCTAATTTAAACTATTCATCTTAGATAAAAATACCCTGCGGGCATTGTTCTGTGGGGTATTTTTGTTTGTTATTTTTAGAGCCTTTTATTTTTTAAAAGACTAACTTTAATTGCGTAATAGAGAGTCTAAATCTATGATTGATCTGAATCGTTCATCTAATAATTTCGGTGAACAACAGAGCGTTGCATTACCTTTAACCGCAGCTCAACAAGGCATTTGGTTTGCTCAACAATTAAATAATGAGGCAGATGCAAAAGTCTTTAAAGTTATCGAATATATTGAAATTAACGGGCCGATAGAAGCGCCTCTTTTAGTTAAAGCCATTCAACATGTACACGGTGAGACTGACGCGTTGCAGATGAATTTCACTGTAGCGACTGGCGGTGATGTCTGGCAAACCTACCATCCACGCTCGTGTTTGGTCGATGTGGTTGATGTGAGTGATAAGCCATCACCACAACACGCTGCTCAAGCTTGGTTGGATCACGAAAGTCACCGCACTTTTGACATGCACAACGGGCCTTTGTGTGCCTTTGCTGTGATTAAATTAGCCAATGACCGATATTGGTACTTCTCCTGTGCCCATCACCTTGTTATGGATGGGTTCGGAGCGCGCCTTTTTTGCTCTCGCGTTGCAGACGTTTATACTGCGCTTGCTCAAGAACAAGCCATACCCGATTGTCCGTTTACCCCATTGCATGATGTAATTGAACTCGAAACGCAGTATCAGGACAGTCGCCAATTTAGCAAGGATGAAACCTATTGGTGTGAGCAAATGGATCATCGTCCGGCTGCGCTAAGTTTGTCAAATCGACACGAGACATGTGTTGAAATCGTCCGAAGACAATCCTATCTTCCCCGTCGTCTCCATCAAAAACTTATCGCGCTTGCTCACACTTTACACACTCCTTTACCCCAACTTCTTATTACACTCAATGCGCTGTACCTTGCGCGAATCACACACCAACAAGACGTGGTGATAGGGTGTCCGATGACCGGACGCCGCCAAAAAGCCGCGCGTTTGTGCCCAAGTATGATGTCAAATGTCTTGCCATTACGCCTAACCATATCACCGGAATGTTGCTTAGCAGAGTTGGTTGATCAAGTTAACGCTAAGGTTATGAGTATGGTTCGCCATCAAGCCTATCGCGGCGAAACGTTGGCGACGAAGCTCGGATTGGTCAGCCAAACGGAATCGCTGTGCTTAACGCACATCAACATATTGCCTTTTGATTACACGATGACCTTTGCGGGTCATTCCGTGCAAGCCCATAACCTGGCGCTTGGGCCAATAGAGGACTTAGCGATCAATATTTGTGATCGTGGTGAACAGAGTGGGTTAGAGCTGTGTCTTGATGCTAACCGTTCGCTTTACAGTGATGAAGAACTAGAGGCTCATTTCACACGAATTATGAGTTTTTATGAGCAGGCGGTTGAACAAGAACTGACGACAAACATTGGGTTGTTCCCAATTTTGTCTGAGCAGGATAAAACCCATTGGTCTAAGAGTAATGCGACTGAACTGAATTTTGGCGCGTTTCAACCTGTTTATCAATTGATAGAACAACAGGCACAGCACCATCCAGACCTAATTGCACTTAAAACAAAACATGACGTTGTCACTTATTCTCAATTGAACCGTCGAGCGAACCAATTAGCACACTTTCTACGCACCAAGGGGGTGTGTGCTGAACAGAAGGTGGCGGTGTGCTGTGACCGTTCTATCGAATGGGTTACGGCCTTATTGGCCATTTTAAAAGCGGGTGGTGCCTATATTCCTATCGACCCAGCTTATCCAAATGAGCGCATTGAGTACATGCTTGAAAATAGTCAACCTAATGTGCTCATTACAGATGGGATTGTCGATTTTTCGGCCATGCCGTATCAGCAGAGTATCGAGGTTCAGTTAATAAATGTTGTGCGAGACAGTGCACAATGGTCCCAACAAAGTGAACAAAATCTCGATCTATCCGACACCAGCTCGCATGACTTGGCTTATATCATTTACACATCGGGATCAACGGGAAAGCCCAAGGGTGTGCAAGTAGAACATCATACCTTGACCAATCTGATTCATTGGCACAACCACACGTTCAATGTTAAACAAGGCACTGGAGCATCAAGTGTTGCTGGAATGGGATTTGATGCTGCTGTTTGGGAAGTTTGGCCACCTTTGTCTGCTGGTGGATGTCTGCATATGCCATCGGTCAGCGTCAGCAGTGATCCACAACAATTGCTCGATTGGTGGATCGATCAGCCGATAGAAGTTGGATTTTTACCGACTCCGATTGCTGAATTGGCCATGGCACGAGATATCGCGCCAAGCACACTGCGTTATTTATTGGTCGGCGGGGATAAATTGACACGTCACCCAGCCGACGATAAGCATTATCAGTTGGTGAATAACTATGGTCCAACTGAGACTACTGTCGTTGCTACCTCTGGGGTAATGAAATCATCAGGGACTCTTGATATTGGCGGTCCAATTGCCAATACGAAGATTTACATCCTAGATGACAGATTACAGCCAGTGCCGCTTGGTGTCACAGGCGAAATATATATTGGTGGTGCGGGTGTCGCACGTGGCTATCTTAATTTGCCGGAGCAAACTGAACAGCGCTTTATTGTTGACCCTTTTACGCACTGCTTAGACGCAAAAATGTATCGCACCGGAGACTTAGGTTGCTGGCGTGACGACGGCACTATTATTTATCAAGGTCGGAATGATAGTCAGGTTAAAATACGCGGCTTTCGAATCGAATTGGGGGAAATTGCCAGCGCACTTCAACAGTGTGAGGGTGTGGTCAGCGCGGTAGTGATCGCGCAAGGGCAGCACGAAGATAATAAACGTCTGATTGCTTATTATACCAGTGAACAATTGGCACTCGATAATCAGGGGTTACAACAGCATCTTAGTCAGCTGCTACCCGGTTATATGGTGCCAGCTGCCTATGTTTATCTAGCTGATATTCCATTGACTGCTAACGGTAAAGTGGATTATCGGCAGTTGCCAGAACCTGATACTAGCGCATTTATTCAGCGTAAGTTTGAAGCGCCCGAAACAGAATTAGAATGCCTGCTAGCCAATATTTGGCAAGACTTATTAGGCGTAGCAAGTGTCGGGCGTCATGATAATTTCTTTGAATTAGGCGGACACTCACTACTGGCGGTTCGGTTAATTGATCAGTTACGCCAGCATGGGTATTCGTTAGCGATTAAGTCACTGTTTACCTATCCAACCTTAGAGCAGTTGGCTAAGGCGTTAGCCGCATCGGATCATCAAACGCTCATTAGCCCAGTTCCTGAGAATAAGATACCCAAAGGGTGTCGATCCATTACGCCAGCATTGTTGTCTCTGATTGAATTAACGCAAGAACAGATCGATATGGTCGCGGAGGCCATGCCGGGTGGGGCGGAAAATATCCAAGATATTTATCCGCTGGCTCCGCTGCAAGAGGGGATATTGTTCCATCATATGTTGGCAGAAAAAGGCGATCCTTATATTACTCGGGCGATCAAGGCGTTTCCTGATCGTTCTGCCCTCGATGCGTTTGTGCACGCTTTACAAGCTGTGATTGAGCGTCATGATATATTACGTACGGCCATTTTATGGGACAAACTAGAGCAACCTGTGCAGGTGGTGTGTCGCCATGTTGAGCTGGACGTCGACACTTTATATTTCGATGAGCAGGATAAAGTAGCAGCCCTTAAAGAGCGCTTTGATCCCGACATTACCCGAATTAATGTGCAAAGTGCACCGATGATGGAGTTGCACGCGACACAAGACCTCGAAAATGAACGTTGGCTCTTATGTTTAATGATGCACCACCTGTGTTTCGACCATACAACGCTCGAATTGATGATGGAAGAGGTACAAGCACACATACTTGGTTGTGAAGCACAATTACCAGCACCACTGCCATTTAGAAATTTTGTCTATGAAAGCCGCAAAAATATCGATATTGCTGCTCAAACAGCCTATTTCAGCGAACGTTTTGCTGATATTGATGAACCTTGTGCCCCCTTTGGTTTATTGGAAGTGCAAGGCAATGGTAGTGATATTAGTGAATTACGCGTACCGCTCAATGACACATTGGCAAAAGAGCTGCGCAAAGTGGCTAAGCAAACGGGCGTCAGTACCGCAAGTCTGTTTCATTTAGCCTGGGCGATGGTGTTAAGAGCAGCAACGGGAACCGATGATATCACTTTTGGTACGGTATTATTTGGACGAATGGCGGCTGGCGATGGTGCCAACCGTGTATTAGGGATGTTCTTAAATACGTTACCGCTAAGATTACAACTCGAGGCGCTGACTGTTACACAAGCGGTATACGAAACGCATCAACGTCTGGCAGAACTGTTGGATTATGAACATGCTTCGCTTTCTTTAGCCCAACAATGCAGTGGGTTAAGTCAGCAAACTCCGCTGTTTAGTGCACTGATAAATTATCGCTACGATGGAGGAAGCAGCCAGCTAGAATTTGAATCTGCACCAGTGGATTTGGTTTACGCAGAGGAGCGGACTAACTATCCAATGGTGATGTCGGTCAATGACAATCCGGGCAAGGGTTTCTCGTTAGATCTGCAAGTCGCCGCACATGTTGGCTGTGAACGGGTGAGTGATATGGTTATCATGGCCTTACGAGATATTGTAGAAAGTTTAAGCTCTGCTCCTCATCTGCAACTAAACCAAGTGAACGTGTTATCGCAGCAGCAGGTACACACCCTCGTTAACGAACTAAATCAGACCCAATTGACGTTAAATCCGAGCGATACGTTAGTGAGTTTATTTATCCAGCACGCCCTGGCATATCCGAATGATGTTGCCATTATTACCGAAATAAAACAGATAACTTATGGTGAATTGGAGCGCCAAACCAATCAATTAAGTCGTTATCTACGAGCACAAGGCGTCGATAAAGAGCAACGTGTAGCGGTCTGCTTTGATCGCAGTGTCGATTCTGTATTAGCCATGTTAGCCGTTCTTAAATCAGGCGCCGCTTATATCCCTATGGATCCTCATTATCCCGCTGAACGTCTGCAATATATGGTCGAAAACAGTCAACCCAGCTTGGTATTGACCGATGGTGTGATTGATTTAGGCGCGGTGTTAGCGCAGCAAGACGTAGAGATCGTGAATACGCTGCGTGACACGCAATGGCAAAATGAATCCAACGCAGGCTTACCACATCATGTTGAACCTGATGATCTTGCCTATATCATTTATACCTCTGGTTCTACGGGCAAGCCGAAAGGTGTCATGGTTGAACATGGTAACTTAAATCATCTGATTCAATGGCATAATCACCGTTTTGCGTTGCAGCGTGGTACTCATGCTTCTGCCGTTGCTGGCGTTGGTTTTGATGCGAGCGTTTGGGAAATGTGGCCGCCGCTTGCGGTTGGTGGCACGTTGCATCTGCCATCAATAGCCGTGTCACGCGATCCAGAGCAGTTAATTGCTTGGTGGCAACAAGCACCATTGGAAGTCGGGTTCTTATCCACGCCGATTGCTGAATTAGTGCTTAAACGTCGTCTCACTCATCCATCGCTACGGTACTTGTTAGTTGGGGGGGATAGACTCAATATTGCGCCCCCAGAGCAGTGCACCTATCAGCTAATCAATAACTATGGACCAACGGAAACCACAGTGGTGGCAACCTCTGGCGAAATTACGGCAACGAATAAAACCTTAGATATAGGTCAGCCAATCAGTAATACGGCTATCTATATTTTGGATGATCATGGGCAACTATTACCACGTGGTGTCGCCGGGGAAATTTACATTGGTGGTAAAGGGGTAGCTCGCGGGTATCTCGATTTACCCGAAATGACGAGTCAGCGGTTTTTACCTGATCGATTTAGTACCACGAGCAACGCGCGAATGTATCGAACTGGGGATTTAGGTCGCTGGTTAGACAATGGCACGATTGAATATTTAGGTCGCAATGATAGCCAAGTGAAAATTCGTGGTTTTAGGATTGAGTTGGGGGAAATTAGTGCCACGTTAGGTACGCATGGTGGCGTTGAGGAAGCCGTTGTTACTGTAACGCAAACAGACAATAAACAGCTTATTGCCCACTACGTTGGGCAGGCTCAAGCGTCTGCGCTTAAAGCCTACCTTACCGCGCGTTTGCCAGAGTATATGGTGCCAGTGGCTTATGTTAAGCTGCCCGCTTTACCATTAACCCCGAACGGTAAGCTCGATTATCGCTCGTTACCTCATCCGCAGCAAAGTGACTTCGTCACACAAAGATATGAGGCTCCAGAGGGAGAGGTTGAAATTCATTTAGCGCAAATTTGGCAACGTTTGCTTGGTGTTAATCAAGTGGGTCGTCAAGATAGCTTTTTTGAGCTTGGCGGTCACTCAATGTTGGCTGTGCAATTCTTAAATGAAGCGCGTCAGTTGGGCTATGAATTAAGCCTATCGTCACTGTTTGCTTCTTCTAAGCTGGTGGATATTGCCGATTCTATTCAACGCCAAGGTCAGCAAGCGGATACTGCAGTGGCACTGAGACCGATAGAGGGCGATCAACGAGCGCTATTTATTGTGCCGGAAGCCAGTGGGGAAATGATGTATGCGCCTTTATTTGCTGCTTATATTGATAGCGATATCCCCGTTTACGGTTTGCAAGCGCCAGATCGTACAGAAGCACCATTTAAAACAGTTGAAGCTGCTGCCGCTCGATTTGCCCGTATTATGTGTCGTACTCAGCCTAAAGGCCCGTACCGTATGACGGGAATCTCTCTTGGCGGTACTTTGGCTTGGGAAATTGCTAAACAGTTATTAGGTCAAGACAAAGAAGTGGAATATGTAGGTATCGTTGATACGACGGCGATTAAACCTCAGGTGGCGCGCCACCAGCAACGTGATTCAATGACCGATGATCAACAACTGCGAGCAATGAGCAAAGAAGTGTTCGATGGTCTAGCGGCGGATATCTTGAGTTTAAATGAAGATAATACCCCAGAAGATAATGATAAAACTTGGTTTGACTATTATCTGATGGCTGCAGAAATGGGCATTCTTCCTTCAGGGTGGAGTGAGCATTATTATCGTCAATGGTTGTTGCATAGAGAAGGGATTTTAGCCGCTGATTATCAATATCGTTCTTTACCTTTGGAGATGGACTTGCTGATAGCGGAACTGCGCCCTGAGCATGAAACAGCTGAAGACGCCAGATTCCTGTGTTGGGATCGCTTCATGGAACCGGAAAATATCCGTACGGCGTTAATAAAAGAAACGAACCACTATCACGTGTTCGTTGAACCTTATATTGGCTACATGGGGGAAGCCATTTCTCAAGGCATTCACCAGCGAGAAGATGAAGTTATCAAGCAACGGCCACTAACGCAGGATAAAGGCTATCAAGCGATCACCGTATTGCAATCATCTTCAAGTGCAACCAGGACATGTGTTTACCTTCTGGATCCGTGCTCTTTAGTGACAGGGACGGATAACATTGTGCAGCAGTTTGATGCTTCATGGAACGTCATTGGTATCAATCCACGCGGTATCTATGATACTTCAGTACCTCACACTACGGTTGACGCCGCCGCATCTTGTTACTGGCATGCGTTGCAAGCGAATCTCTCTGTTGATTTACCGGTTACCATTATTGGAGAACACCAAAACGGCTGGATAGCTGAGCAATTAGCCCAACTGATGGTACAAGAACAGCGTAATGTTGAAACGGTCTGTTTGTTGAATCCACCGCAGCAAAGTACGTGTGATGTGACAAATCTTGAGGCCATGGCATGGTTTGTCGCGCAAATGTCGATACAGGGTCGAGTAAGCGGTGTGACTGAAAGTGATCTACAACAAATCGATCATCATGAAAGAGTCGCCATGTTGCATCAAATGTATGAGTCTCAGTTAACACTCGACCAGTTTGAGCGACTGCTTTATGTTGTGGCAACGCAACTACGCATGCCAAATATTGGCTCGGCGAACAGTGTAGAACTTAACGATATCGAGATATCTAAACTGACGGGAGTTACTTCAAAGCTGATTAACCAATTGGTGAAAAACTAAGTAGAGATGGGAGTAGTGGGTTGGCCATTACTCCCTTTCATTGTTCATCATACCCACGTTGATTTATCGTCTCACCTCCGGTGATAGTTTTAATTAATAGACAAAGCTCTTGTTTCTACTATATTTATACTATACGTAAGTGACTTTCTGAGGTTACTTACTTATCGATACCTTTATCTAATACTGTTTTTTTATACAGTTTACTGTTGACACTTTTTTATACAGTTGTATTCTGTACGTATGTACAGTGGTAAAGGAGGTAGCTATATGTTGTGGGAAACCATGGAACGCGTTAACCGCCTGCGCCAAAAGGCGATGTCAGATCCAGAATTTCTTGAATCAGCAAAAGAGCATGAGGACACGCTCAAATGGGTTGAACAAGAATTTGAACCCAAACGGTACCGAAGAGAAAAGGCTAAGAAAGCAAAAACGCTGGCTGATATTTATGAGAAAGCGGCGTTTGGTGACAATCCATCGGGTACAGAACATTAATATTATTTAAGAGGAGCTCATATGAGCTCCTTTTTTATTTTTATTTATGACACCAAAAAGTAGATAAAATGTGTGGCGCGATTTATTCGTGGGAGTCATTTCCAGATTATATGCTGCTAGTTCAATATTTTTATGTCGCTCGTTGCATTTGTGTCTTAAATCTATGAATTACCCACTTTGGGTTATCGATTTATAACTTTGGTAGTAGCAGACAAGCCGATCCTTACTAAACTAATTTCAAGCAAAGCTAACTTTCACTCTGGCTAGTGCGTGAGGTAAGCATGACACGTCGACAAGTGATTAAACTTGGGTGGCTCATCGGATTATTGGTCATTATTATTGCAGTCGTAACGATACGAAGGCTGGGAGCACCTATTGGCAATAATAAACCTGTTCAATCCCAACCCATCAAAATTGGCGTATCTCAAACTCCTCTTTCTTCACCACTTATCGTCGCCAAAAGTCTTGGTTTGTTCAAATTACAAGGGCTCAATGTTGAATTAGTTCCATGTAATGGAGGAGTGGCATGTGTTAATGACCTCTTTAATCACCATGTCGAATACGCTACCGCGTCTGAATCTGTGGTGATGTTTCGCAGCTTTCATCGCGACGACTTTGCCATAGTGACGAGTTTTGTG
Organism: Vibrio eleionomae; assembly: GCF_009874545.1. NCBI lineage: Bacteria > Pseudomonadati > Pseudomonadota > Gammaproteobacteria > Vibrionales > Vibrionaceae > Vibrio > Vibrio eleionomae. The sequence goes on from NZ_WEKT01000055.1 coordinate 9,285, forward strand.
AGCTCTGATAATGATGTCAAGTTGCTGGCATTTGCCCACAACGGAGCAGAACACATTAGTGATCTGGTGGGTAAAAAAATTGGGGTTATCAAAGCCAGTGCAAGTGAGTTTTATTTAGACTCAGTGCTTATTGCATCAGGGCTAAATACCGACGAGGTAACTAAAATTTACTACCCTCCTGAACGTTTGGATCAGGCATTGATTAACCATAGTGTTGATGCGATTTCGGTTTGGGAACCTTGGGGATACAAAATCAAAATGGGGGTTGATAAAGAGGTCACGAATTTAGGCTTAGCAGGCATATACGATTTATCCTTTAACCTAATCGCAATGAAGGATGACACTAAACACAGACAAGCGCAGGATCTTGCCATCTTGGAGGCATTGAGGGCTGCTAATTTGTGGATAGATCAGCATCCGGATAAAGCGCAGCAGGTCATAGCAAGTAAATTGGGGTTAGAACAGCGTCAATTGGATTGGTCTTGGCAAGACTACTCATTCCGTTTGTCGTTGGGCAATTCAATTCTGACAAATTTAGAACTACAAGCGCGGTGGGCGATGGATAATAAATTGGTTTCTGGAATGATGCCAGACTATCGTAACTTTTTAGATTCACATGCTTTAAAGCAACTGATTCGGCTTGAGCAAGGTGAGGTCGTCAAATAATGATCAATTCCATAACAAAAAAATTAACGATTTTGTTTGTTTCTGCCATCTTACTCGTTGGGTTTATTGCTTTTTCTATCGGTAATTTGTGGTATGAACAAAATACAACATTTGTCGAGTTACAACGGATTACTGAAATTCAACGAGATGTAGACGGATTACGCAGTCAATTGTGGGTTTTTCTACAATATGACGATCAAAAAAGTTTAGAACAGGTATACAAAGCGCAAAAGAAATTAGATGCAACGTTAAAATCACCAGTCGATGTGACCTTTAGGGTAGATAAGCTGATTAAGATGAATAACAGCTTAGCCACGTTACTAACGCAAGAAAGAACCATGGTGGCCCGAGATAAAAGGTTCGTGACATCTTCTTTAACCCGATTTGTTGGTACCAGTGAACTGTTACACTCTCGATATAATATGATTGTACAAAATATGACTGAAGAGCTCATTTATTTACAACAAATGGTGTTAGAAAAGAGCAATAAAAATCAAAGTTTCTCTGTCGTCTCTGCGTTAATACAACAGGTCATATTAGGGGTTATCGTATGTAGCCTTGCTTTTATGATCCTCAGAAGATTCAAACACGGTTTCACGTTAATGAAACAAGGTATATCAGATCTTGCCAAAGGCGACTTAGACAGCCGTTTGTCACACCACAATTTGGATTCAGAATTTGTTACCTTAGCTAAATTCTTTAACCAGATGAAAGTTTCACTACAGAATACGACGTATTCGAAAGAAGAACTTCAAAGTGAGGTAGAAAGACAGACTTACAAACTACAAAAACAGAAGGAACGACTACGGTTTTTGTCAGAAAAAGATGCGCTGTCTGGCTTATATAATCGTCGCGCACTGAAAGATAACCTTAATAAAGCGATTATTCAGGCAAGACGTACTCACTTAAAGTTGGCCGTGTTGTTTATTGATCTGGATAAATTTAAACACGTTAACGATAATTTTGGTCACGATGCCGGAGATAAAGTGATCGTCACGATTGCAGAACGGTTAAATGCGAATCTGCGTGAGTCTGACTTTTGTGGTCGTTTTGGTGGTGATGAATTTATTGTTTGCCTTGACTTGCTCAATGATTACCAAGGCGTTAAAGAAAAGGCATTACAACTTATCGATGAACTGACTCAACCTATCGAATTAAAAGATGGCTCAGTGACGAGGGTTGGTGCAAGCATTGGTATTTCTCTTTATCCGTTACAAGGCAATGATGCTGTGCAGCTTATTAAGGCTGCCGACCAAGCTATGTATCAAGCAAAAAGCAAGAGGGATGGTTCTTATTGCTGTGCTCTTATGGATGAGATCGAACAAGCGCAGTTGGGGTAACCCAACTGCGCTGTGTCACTTAGCTTAGCAAGTCATTAAGCGATGTTAAACATCTGCTTTTTTAACGTAATAAGGATTAGAAAATTTCTTCGGTGCGCCTAATTCGGAGTGCACTAACTTATTCCATAATGTCTTATCAAATGTGCCTTTCGGAATCGAAGGGTAGAGTGTTTCTAGCTCTTCCCGTGCAAGATTTATAAACTCTTTCTTTTTGATTTGGTTGTAGCGTTTAACAACCCGATTATATTTACGCATCCATTCTAATTTAAACGCTTTTAAACGTTGCTCAGCCTCTTCCAATGGCATTCGAGACAAATAAATACGTTTATAAGCCACTTTACGATCAATCATGGTTAGAATAGTGGTCTGAATATAACGGCCATGATGGGTAATGGATATCTCTTCTTCTGTAAAGGGAACAAGACACCAACCTTTAGGCAGAAAATCATTATTACGATACTGCTTATTGCGTTCTGAAAGTGCTTTATGAAGCACTAAGTCTGACGTACCTCTAAAGGTCGCTTGCCATTTTGCGATGCGTACCTGAATTGAACCGGGTAGTCGATAGACATTGGTAAATTTATCTGGACTCATTGGCTGTAACGGATTTGTTTTCGTTAATGAAAAAACCTAATCACAAAATGTGAAATGATCAGGAAATAGTAAATAAAGCAATGACGGTTAAATTAGAGAAATGGAATCGTGCCATTGCTCTTCATTCTATCTTAGTTATTCTTACTCTGTGTGAGCGAGTTCGCATATTCTAAACCGATTAATCATTCAATTGCGAGTAAACGAAGAATTAATTGCTCGTCATTGTATTAAAAATTAAATAATTCTCAACTATAGACATTTATCTTTCGGTAACGTTCCCATAATCAAGTTGCGAAACCTTAAAGTGATACTAACGCATTTGCTTATGGATTCAGTGAATAACCGTGTAAAGATTCTGTTATTTTTATCAATATACTCAAATGATCTTATGACATGAGATTTATAGGGTCTTCAATAAGTTCCGACCAAATTCAATGATGCCACTAATAGTGGCTCTCTAGCAACGTGTGCTATCAATAGAATAATGACCAAGTTTGTCAATAATCAGAAGTGAAAATTCATTCTTTATCAGTCAGTTGTCTCAATAACGTATCAGATTTTACAAAAAATATCATTTATTTCATTAAAATTTGGGAAAAACATCATGTTTTTGTGTATGATTAGCGCGTTTTTTATCCATGTTATTGATATTTGTGTTTTGGGAATGAAATGAACTTGGCAGACATCGATGTACTACGCTTAGCAACGGTAATCAACAACTCGCTATGTTGTTTTATTGCCTGCATATTTTTGCTTTTACTACGTGGTCAGTTCACCCAGCATAAACGCATGGCTGCGAACTGGTTTATTATTTACTGCTTTCTTTTTGGAATTGCTTACGCTTCAACTTTATCACGAGAGTGGATTGATATACGTATCGTTGTCATGATAAATAACTTTGCCTATCAAACGAATACCTATTTAATGCTACTTGGTGTGTTGTTTTGGTACGAACGAAAAGCATGTTGTTTCGTTCGCCTGTGTGCAGTAGTTCATGTCTCCTTATTTACCACATTTATGTATTGGATGGTTTTGAAACATCCTAACCAATTTCATGTGCGAGTATATGTTGCGGGTGTAAGTCTGGCTGTCGTATTCGGCTATGCCGCATACGTCGCTTACAAAAACCGTATTCCAGGAAAGTTAGCGGATAAGGTATTGACCTACGGGTTATTGTCCTCTTCTGTGATGAGCTTGCTACCGTCACTGTGCTTTTTTATTTCAGAAAAACCGATTTATTTTGTTGGTGGTGTGATTGTTGCGCAAAATGTTGTCACATTTATCCAGTTAGCATCGATATTGTCACTATTATTATTCGATAAAATAGAACTTCATTATAAGCAGGCGATCCACGATAAGTTAACGGGGCTATACAATCGCCACTATTTTGAAGAACGCGCCAAAGATGTATTGAGTCAAAATCTCGGCCCTTACTATATTGCGGTTATCGATATCGATCATTTTAAGCCAATCAACGATCAGTATGGCCATTTACAAGGTGATATTGTGTTAGAAGAAGTCGCCCAATTGTTGGACCTCACTTTTCAAAATGATTTGGTGGCAAGGTTTGGTGGGGAAGAGTTTGCCATTCTTTTCCATCAACAAAGTTGCTCACGGGTGTATGCAAAATTGTCACAGTTTCGTTCTGAGGTCGCTGCGCATCAGATTCCTATCGAAGGGGACATTGTGCAAATTACGGTAAGTCTTGGTGTTGCGGAATTAAAGAGCAATCATTTTGAGCAATTAGCATGCAGTTTCGCTAAAGCAGATGAAGCACTATATGAGGCAAAATCCCGTGGGCGTAATCAATTAGTTTGTTTATAGAAAAAAGCCAAGTTTAGACTTGGCTTTTGGGTAAGATTGGTAGTGCGATATACGATTACTGCAGGAGAATTAATCCACTGGGTAAAGCATCACCATAAGCACGTTTCGACTCACTTTCACTCAGTTCTTTGACCTCGCTGACTAAACTATGCCACGATTCAGGCACTTTACTGTGCGTGAGTTTTTCTAACACTGAATCACGCAGGTCGTCGCGAATATCCAGTGTGCGATCGCCCGTTTTACGGCACATCATCACGGTAGCAAAGGCGATCATCTGTTCTTCATTCCAATCTTGTTCGAGTAGCTTAGGTAGCCACTGCTCGATTTGTTCTCGGGGAATAACATTATGAGCACTGCCATACAGGGGTACACGAGAGCCTAATCGGCCTAGTGCCCACCAATGTGCAGATTGAAACTCCGTTTGATTAAGCGCTTTTTTCATAAACCAAGTGGCAAGCAATACTTTATCATCGATTTCTAAATGCTCTAGTGATGCCGCAAGTCGTACCATAGCTTCGTAGCTTTTGTCTTGGGCATCTTTCCCTGTTTTCGCGTTACGAGCGGCGCCAGGATGAAGATATTTAGCAATATCAGCCAATAGGGTTTCTTGCTGTTCTTGATCTAAGCCTCCAGCAATACGTCGCCAGAATGTCCACCAATCACTCCACGATGCATGGCTTGGAAACTGTAGGCCTTGCTGATAAATCGGCCATATCTGTTCAAGGCGCCAACTGTCGGTTGGGGCACCAAACCCTGGACGTAAGGTATAGCCTGCTAATCTAAACCAATGTTTTTCATGTTGTTCCGAGCGACGTCGACGCTTACGCCCCAGTGCAAAGGTATCAAACAGATGTCGTAGCGTTGTAAAATCCCACGTCTCACGTTTTCCTAATGTTTTCTCTAACGTTTTATTAAGCGTCTTAATTTCTTTAGGGTCGGCGCTCGTTTTGTTACCACTATATAAGCGGCTGATTAACTCTTGGGCGTGTCGTACTTGGTTAGATATTTCTTGTTGGTCGAGCGATAAACTGTCGCTGTGTTGACCACGAACTTCAAATTCGAGCGACCATCGTTGATTGTCATCTTCTGTACTGACACATTCCATTTTTAAGGTGCCCACTTCTGTTAGCTGACATGCTAACTGTACTTCAACACGCTGTTTTTGGTTGGCTTGTAACTCTGAGTTATCGTCGCCAGCTAACGTAGTGATATATGGAGGCAGAGGCTGAAATTTATCGGCATCGACGGGCGTTAAAAGACCATTTTGTACTTTAGTGCCTGGTTGAATTTCATCATGGGTTGACGTCAGTAGGTTAAAACGTACTGGTTCGCCTAAAGTGAGTGAAAAACGTCGACTGGTTAAACGAATTTCATGACTTTCTTCGGTTCCTTTCGCTAGCAAACACAACGCCTTGGAGCGCTGCTTCTTCTCTGGAAGGTGAAGAAAATAAGAACGAGCTGCACCACCACCTATTTTGAGCTGTGCACCGCGCCTAGCTTTGCCATATGCCACAGCCCCTAGGGCTACAGACCAATCCGGATGAGGGTTGTCTAATACATTGACCGCTTCGCCACGCCAGTGACTCAATAGCTCAGTTAAACGTGAGCGGATTAAATCACTATTGAATACACCGCCATTAAACAGTAATCCAACAGGTACTGCAGGTCTGGTATCGTCGCTATGCAGCGCTTGGCGTGATACCGCTTGGTGTTGATGAATAAACTCGGCAATATGTTTACTGACGGCAGGATCGGCAACATAGGGCAATCCAAATTCAACCATCGCACTGCGGCGTTTGTCTGGTACGTCGTCAAGTTGGCTGATCGGGAAAAACCCTTCGAGAGCGATTTGATGAACTTCCTGTTTAGATAACTCGACACTTTTGGTGCCACCAAGGAGTTTTGAACCACTGCCAAGCAGGGTGATTTTAACCTGCTCAGGTGCATCAGATGACAAAAGTTGCTCTTTGGCTTTACGGGTTTGCTGAATCAGTTTAGTTAGCGACGCAGCGTTAAGCTTTTTGTTTTGCTGAAAGCGTTGTTCGGATAGGTGGGCTAATGCTAAATCCAAATTATCCCCACCCAGCATAAGGTGGTCGCCAACGCCAATACGGTCAAGGCTTAACGAATCGTTATTCATTTGTGCACTGATCAAGCTTAAATCTGTTGTCCCGCCACCTACATCACAAACTAAGATGAGGGGGACATGACTCAGCTCTTCTTGCGCACTGTCTAGATGGCGTGCATACCAGTCGTAACAGACGGCTTGTGGTTCTTCTAATAATAAAATATGAGCTAAGCCAGCCAGTTTAGCCGCTTCTAAGGTAAATTTACGAGCGGATTCGTCAAATGAGGCTGGCACGGTTACCACGACCTCTTGTTGCTCCAGTGGGTGGCTAGGGTGGCGATAATTCCACGCTTGGCGAATGTGATTTAAATAACTGGCGCTGGCAATAATGGGGGAGACTTTATCCACATCATTCGCTCCAGCCCAAGGTAATATAGGCTGTGTGCGGTCTACGCCCGTGTGTGATAACCAACTTTTGGCACTGGATACTTGGCGACCTTCGACTTTCGCACCGAGCTCACGGGCCCACTCACCAATAATTGCATTGTCTAAATCACCCTCCACGGATTGGTTGTGCCAGGGTAATGTGGTGTCGCTGGGAGAAAACTGATGGTGTGCTGGATGGTATCGAAAGGAGGGCAATAGTGGTTTACGTACCACTTCGCCTGGCCCGATTAATTGGTCGATAGGAAACAGTTCAACTTGCTGTTGCTGCAGGTTATCGGTCAACTCACAAAATGCAACTACCGTATTGGTTGTGCCTAAGTCAATGCCGACAAGAAATTGGGGAGTTGTCATAATGACCTCGTTAATTGGTGACACGAGTCGGTTGGTATACCCATAAAATAAACGGCGCCATAAAGGCGCCGAAGATCATTGATTAAACGTCTAGATCTGAGCCTGACTCAGCGACATCACGGACATCAAACTCGACATGCCAACGTTGTTGGTTGTCGACTGCGACAGCGTGAAGTTGAAGTGTACCTAGCTCTGTCACTCTTGATTGTAGAGTAACAGGGACCACTTCGCCTTCATGACGACCTTCTGAGACGGGGAGAGTGACTTGGATTTCGGGTAACTCTTCAAGCTTTTGTGGCGTCCAATAATCAAGGTGGGTACCGGCTTCATCATCTCGACGTACCGTGGAACCATAAAATTGGAAGTGAACCGGCTGACCGATAACAAGACCAAATTGCTGGCTCGGTACGTTAATTTCACTGCCTTCTTCCATGCCAAAGGGAGCGACACACAGCGCTTCCATTGGTGCTGGCATACCTGGGATGGCAGGCATTGCGCTTTCAATTCCCACGTAGTATGAAGAGGCGATCCCCCCACGAATACGTACACCGTCACCACGGCGAACCGAACCATAATAGGCCGCACCGCTCGCAACAGAAAGATCGAGGTCTGAGCCTTCAAGCATGATGGCATCTTCTTCAGACGCTTCAATTAACCAACTGTTAATTGTGGTCAGTAAGCGTTCCGCCAGAAGTGATGATTTCAGCACACCACCATTTAGGAGCACCTTATTAGGTTTAATAAAATCGGCTGGTGGGGTTGGCATACCTGGCATCGGGAAAGGCATGCTGTCCGCTTCACTTTGACCACCTTGCGCATTAGCCTGTTTTGTCAAGAATGCAGCGATGTGACGTGTGATACCAGCGTCTTGCGCATAAGGTAGACCCATCTGAGTCAGTGCGCCACGAGGTTTCTGAATTGGGCGATCATTAATGGTCACCAGAGGGAAGAAACCTTCAACAATGGTTTGTTCCACTTCTTCACGGGTCAATTCGGTTTTTAACGTACTACCAAGCAGTTTTGAGCCACGGCTTGGTACGACAATTGGCACAGATTGAGTGTCATTAACACTGAGTAACGTTTCTTTTGCATCGCGGCAGGCGTGAGACATGGCTTGAATTTGCCAAGGTTGCAACTCTTTACCTTGCTGCGCCAATTTCATTTTCAGGCGATACGCTAAGGCTAAATCCATGTTGTCGCCACCAAGTAGGATATGTTCGCCTACAGCAATTCGGTTAAGCGCTAAGTTACCATTTTCCTCGGTGACTTCGACCAATGATAAATCGCTGGTACCACCACCAATATCGATAACAAGAACGATGTCTCCGACATTAACCTGTGTACGCCAAGCATCTTGAGTGTGATCAATCCAGTGGTATAACGCTGCTTGAGGTTCTTCTAACAGCGTAATATTGGTTAAGCCAATATTACGCGCGGCTTCTGCGGTAAGATCACGCGCCGCTGGGTCAAAAGAAGCGGGAACCGTGATAGTGACATCTTGGGTATTCAATGGATACTGAGGATTTTGATGATTCCATGCCTGTTGCAAGTGATCAAGGTAGAGCTCGGTCGCGCGTAATGGCGATACTTTTTCTACTTCTTCAGGGCTACCTGCTGGCAAAAATGCTTGGCGACGGTTCACACCGCCATGGCATAGCCATGATTTTGCACTTGCCACTAAACGAATCGGTGTTTTTGCACCGAGGTTGCGTGCAATGGCACCAACTAGAGCGTTAGGTTCATCTGTCCATGGTAAGCGACGCGCGTTAGTCGCCATTTCATGTTCATGGGGTTGATATAAAAAAGAACCTAATTGTGAGCGGCTTTCGACCGTACCGGGCGCTGTCATTTGTGCGATAGGCATCACCTGTACTTGAGCGTCTTCTTCTTGAAGATTAAGGTACGAAAGAACGCAGTGTGTGGTGCCTAAATCGATACCGACGCTAAATGTCGCTTGTTGATCCATTACAACTCTACCTCTGCTGGTGCAACGATAGAGGCGTCATAATTTTCAGCTAATTTAGGTAGGTTTACCTCTGTTGCTTGCCAACCTTTGTGAATCAGTGTGCCAGTAAAAGGAGCTTGACCAGTTACGTTACCTGTTAGTCGTACAGATTGAGGATTAAAATCTTCATTTATTGTAACGCGAGTGTCTTCTTCTTCGTTGCGTACTGGCGCAAGCGTTAAGTATTCATCCAATACTTTTTTACCACCAGAGTGGATTACGCGTGCAGCGGCACCCACTTCTTCATCTGAAAATTGAGTCACATCTTCTTGTAAAAAGTCGATAAGACGAGCCTCTTGCTGGAACAGTGATAATAGTTGTAAAGCTGAATCAGTAGGAGCTGTCGCAAGTTTAGATTCAACTTCGACCACTTTCTCTACCACTTTTTCAACTTCGACGACTTTTTCTACTTCAACAATTTTTTCAACTGGTTTCTCAACTTCGACGATTTTCTCAACTGGCTTTTCAATGATCTTTTCGCTGACTTTGCCTTTTTTAGCGATCGCGTAGATAAATAGAGCAACAGTAGATGCAGCGAGTCCCGCATGCACCATATCGAAGGTGGTTGGAATCAAAGTTAAATCGAAGTTCATTTTGAATTCTCTACAGATTTAAGCTGCTAGCGTAAGCTCAACGTTTACGGTAACAGACAGATTATTCATGGGATAACTATGCGCTGATAGTAACATATTCCACTTATGACGCGCGGAGAAATTCACTCAAACCTGACGAATTGAGGTTGATAGCGTATCTTTTAGACATATCTGCGATCTTGGTTATGCTACTTTTTGGATAAATGGGCCACAAGTCCATCTAATTTGCGCGGATATTAGGTTAATTGAGCGTTGGATTGATAGAGCGTCTCAGGTAGAATCGTCCGTTTTTAGAATGTTATGAAAGGATTGGATTAACCGATGAACCATAACCGTGTCGTATGCTTCGATTTGGAAATGTGCTGTTGGAATGAAAACGGAGTAGGTAGCACCGGGGAAATCATTGAAGTTGGTCTAGCTGAGGTTGATCTCAGTGCTGGAGAAATTGTAAAACGAGCGCAATATTACGTAAAACCTGAACACGATGACATTTCACTGTTTTGTGTTGAGTTAACAGGAATTACACCACGTAAAATTGAAAAACAGGGGCGACCCTTAGCGCAAGTGATTCAATCTATGATAAAAAATTTCGGTGGTCCAAAGAAGATTTACGCTTCTTGGGGGCGGGATGACTTAATTCTTCTTAAAGAATGTGAAGCTAAAGGGATTGATGCGCCATTTAAAGAGTTCTTGAATTTAGCGACGTTGTATCGGATTCAACACCGATTAAAAGACAAGCGTATTGGCCACCGTGCTGCGCAAGAGTCTTTAGGTATCGACTGGGAAGGTCGTCAGCATAGTGGGTATGTTGATGCTTATAATTTGGCTAAGCTTGCTTTGGCGATTCTTTAATACCGCATTATATTGTCACAAAACTGTCTAATCAGGGTCATGAAAAAGACACATTCACTTTGTATCGTATGCATACTCGTCCGAGTGACAATATAATAACGATCCCATTTACTGGTTTATGGAAAGCTCACTGATCATGCGCTTTCCTTTTTTTTTGCCTTAAGTTCTAGCTCTAAGAAAAATCGCGCTATTTCTTGCCTTTCTCTGTCACTAATAACTTCGCACGAATAAATTCACCGTGATCAACATAAAGCAGTTCTGCTGCTTTACGAATGACGGCGTCTTCAAGCGGGTCTATCTCACCATCGGCGTGAGCAACTTCCCACATGGCTTTGATTAAATCAAAACGGGCTTCTTGAGACAATTCGCGCAATTGAGTCGTAAATTCATACAGAGAGGCGGATTGTTTAATCTGTTCATCGGCTTGAGTGATCAGTGCTTGAGCGTCACTGTCGCTAACATTAAGCAGCTTCTTGAGCAGTTCCAACTTAGCGTCGTGCTCTTGTTGATTGATATCGTGATCGGCCCCCGCCACTTCAGCCAGCAAACAGGCAATAGCAAAATTGGGGTTTTGGCTTTGTTGGCTAAGATCGGTTCCCTCAAGTAATTGTTTAAAGAGAGAATGTAACGAGTTAAACATAAAGCGACACCTTGTTTTGTTTGTTGACTTGGTTGCAGCAGCTAATACTGCTTTCTATCTTTTTGAGTTGTTGCTTGTTAAGCATTATGTAAATGGTGATTATTTACAACTATATCAAGCCCGATGAACTTCATTTTGGTACAGTCGGGGCAAAGACCACTTCACGGCCCGAGCTAGTGATAATACCGACATATGAAGGTTTGCCCTCTTTATCTAATTTGAGTTCTCCGACTGCTGCAGAGTTCACTAAGTGGCGATATTTTTCTTGGTCAGGATGACGTTTACGAATTTTAAGCCGTTTACGTTTAGTGAACCAGTTTAATGGCGAACGTGGGCTATATAAAAGGGTATCGGCATAATCACAGAGGGTCAATAATGGTTCTGGGAATTGGTTCTTAAACCCACTACACGTGATTTGAAATATATTAGGGCTCGATTTACGCGAGCGCAGGTGGATGTCATACGCAAAAGAGTAGTGCACATCGCCAGATAAAATAACATAGTTCGTTGGTGTTTTACTGTGCGTAAAAATGCTTAACAAGGTATTGGCACTGCCGGGGTGAGCCATCCAGTTTTCTGCATCGACCATCAAGGGTTTGCCAAACCAAGTCATGATACGTTGCAGCGTTTCAATGAACTTAACGCCGAATATAGGCGCGGCAGACACAATCAATACTTTCTCTTGATGGAGAATATTTTGCTGTAGTTCCATTAATGCCTCCCAATCCATCAAACCGGAGGGGCGGTTTAAATTGGATTCTGAGCGCCACCGTTGAGTTCGAGTATCTAACACAATCATCTTTGGCGAAGTATCTGTGGTGTAATGCCAATGCTCATAATCGTATAGGTTAGCAATGAACTGATCATGGTGCTCTTTTGTCGGCTGATGAGCGTATTGCTTAACTGTAGCGAAAAATTCATTATCGAACTGCTCAGGGCAATTTCCCCAACCTTGAAAGAACCAATACCCCATCAAAGCATTACCAATGATACGTTTCGCCAGCGGTTGATGCATCGCGGCATATTCCCAACCTGCTGTTAGGTTCCAATCGTCGGTGACATCATGATCATCAAAAATCATATATGTGGGTAGATGAGCGAGCATGCGTTGAATATCGTGAAGACCACGATAAAACTGATTAAGGGCAGACCACTCTGTTTGCCATTCTTGTTGAGTGGCCGAAGGTAAACTCTCAAAAATGGTACGATAATGTTGGCTCTCTAATAGTGATAGGTTATCCCATAACGTAGGGGACCACACTAAGAGATACATAGCGGCAAACTCGGCAAAACTTATCAGGTGATTATCACTGTCGGTCGAGGTGAAAATTGCCCGATTTTTGCCCCCTTTTAAAGGTGTGTTTTGGGCATCAAACGTTGGTAATAAGTTTTTGCGCCCATAATAACTGCTTGGATGTTGGTAGAGCGCTTTACTGTCAGTAAAGTCGGCCTTATCAAACGTTTCATCATATAACCCCAACTCGGAAATGACGCGGTGAATAGCCGCGAGCATGGGGCCTGCAACATGATCAGCGTATATTTGATCGCCACTCATCATGAAAAGGTCGGGGCGTTCGTGTGGTAACTGCTGAGCGACTTTTTTACTCACTGTATGCAGCGCATCTTTACAAGGATCATGCGGGTTGCGACACGAGCCATGCAAGATGTAATCAGCGCGGCCAGTAAAACGAAAATACGGTTTTGCTTCACCTTCATAACAGAGATGGGGATAGAGTTGACTTAACGGAGCATGTTGCGTGTTGATGTCATAATAGTAGTGGGTGTCAGGTGTTAACTGACTGGGCAAACGCAGTAGATAAATCCATGCCTTAGACCCAATTTGAAAACGGTTCGGGTAAGCCGTTTCGACGGTTTCCTCGATAGAAGCAGAGAAAAATGGGGTTTGTTGCTGCGACTGTTCATCACTACTGCTCCTGCTAAACAGTTCAACGTTACCTTGTAAAGGTTCGGAAGTGGCAAGCCAAATCACCACTTCATCGGATGAACATTTTCTAATAATAGGGCCAGCGAGTAGCAGAGGAAGCGATGGGGAATGGTCTTGAGGCAATCGAAACTCCTATTCTGCCGGGGTTCCTTCTTCAAAAATGATGGAACCCAACATTTCAATAAATTCAGCACTGGTACGCTCATGAGCAACCAAAAGCAGAGCTAATAATGCCTCAGTTTTTGCCTTTTGTCCGCTGTCTTCTTGTAAGATTCGTGCAATTTGTTGTCTGATAAGTTCGACTTCATGTTCAACAAACCCCCGACCTTCTTCTTCACCTTGTTCTTCTTCTGGCGCATTGTCGAAATCTAAAAAGAGGAAATCATCATGGCTATAAGCATTGACGAGTTGTTCAGGCAACCAGATATCGCCAGTAACTAACTCGGGGTCATTACCGTCAGGAAGAGTGTGTAATAGTGCTTTAAGTTCAGACGCTTTCACAGTATCGAATCACTTAGTGAGTAAAGAAAAAGTATTGTAATAGAAAGTGTATCGGTTTGTCTCATATAAACATAAGCACGCAATAACTGTTTGAGCAAACTTTGCGGCGGTTTTTCGACAAAATAGGTAGGACAGCGTTCGCTGATGGGAAGAAGTAATAAAGGCCATCACGATGATGACCTTTGACTAACGGTGGTTGACCGATATTGCCTTATAGGCTGATAGCGCTTAGTTCAGCTTTTGCTGTTTCTAGGCCTTTTGCTAGGTTTTCGTCGCCCATGTTGAGTGCTTCAGCGTAAGCAAATTCCACATCAGTGATACCAATGAAACCTAGAATAGTTTTTAGGTAAGCGGTTGCGATGTCTTGCGGTGCATCTTTATGAATGCCGCCACGAGTTGTGATAACGACCGCTTTCTTACCTTTGATCAGACCTTCTGGGCCATTTTCAGAGTATTGGAAAGTCACGCCAGCGCGAGCGATTAAATCAAACCAGTTTTTAAGCTGAGTTGGTACGGTGAAGTTATACATTGGTGCTGCGATCACAAGTGTGTCTGCTGCTTTCAATTCTTCGATTAGCGTATCAGATAAAGCAACGACTTCTTTTTGTTCTGCTGTTTGATCTGCGTTACCGGCAGAACCAAGTGCGTTCACAACTGAAAAATCCAAAACAGGAAGTGGATTTGCAGCTAGGTCACGTAGAGTGGTTTGCTCTTTATCAAATTGAGCAAGGTACTCGTCTAGAAGTTTGCTTGATTGAGAATATTCACCAAGAATGCTTGATTTAAGTGCTAATACACGAGACATAGTGTGTTTCCTTATCCGTTTCATTATTGTGTCGTTGATGGTGTCATCATATCGTTGCGTTAGAAGCATCTTAAGTAGGTAAACTTGCTTAACATGTTCAAATTTTTCGAATATAGACTCTATGATTATCCGCAACTTACTGTTTATTAACAAGCTTAATTCTGTTTAATTAATGCATTTATCATTCGATTGAGTGATATTACATTGCAATATGGCACGTTTGATTTTGTGACAACGGGTTTAGCACTTGCAACTCTGTGTTACAATCCGCGCAGATTTTTGTTTCAACAGAATAAATAGGAAGCGCTTTGACTCATTCTCAAGTCAACTCAGACAAGCCTGCACATGCGCAGGCCAATAGTGCAAAGTCCCTTAAACAAGCACTTAATCAATGTTTGATTAAAGATCGTTTTCGTCTCAGCAAACGCATAAACGGCGCAAGTAAAATTAAAAATAACGAAGCGCGTAGTGCCGTATTTGATGAAATCGCTCTCGATATCGCCAAATCAATGATGGTGGTTCAGCAGCGTCAGCAAAGAACTGTGACGTTGGAATATCCTGAATTGCTGCCAGTCAGTCAAAAGAAAGATGACATCGCAGAAGCGATTGAGAATAACCAAGTCGTGATCATTGCGGGTGAAACCGGCTCAGGTAAAACGACGCAAATTCCTAAGATTTGTGCCGAACTCGGCCGTGGTCAATTTGGTTTAATTGGTCACACTCAGCCTCGTCGTCTGGCAGCACGCTCTGTTGCCAATCGTATTGCAGAAGAGATGCAAACCCAAATGGGAGATGTTGTTGGTTATAAAGTGCGTTTTAGCGATCAAGTGTCTGATCAAACGCAAATTAAACTGATGACCGATGGTATTTTGTTGGCGGAGATTCAAAATGATCGTTTTTTGAATCAGTACGACACCATCATTATCGATGAAGCCCATGAGCGCTCGTTGAACATCGATTTTATTTTGGGCTATCTAAAACAGTTATTACCACGTCGCCCTGATTTAAAAGTCATCATTACTTCAGCCACCATTGATCCCGAACGATTCTCAGAGCATTTTTATGATGCCCCTATCATTGAAGTCTCTGGCCGAACTTATCCTGTAGAAACCCGTTATCGCCCATTAGGTGGTGAAGAAGAGAGTGAAAGTGACCACGATCAGTTAGAGGGCATCAAGCAAGCGGTAGAAGAACTGTGCGATGAAGGTTTGGGTGATATTTTGGTGTTTATGAGTGGTGAGCGTGAAATTCGTGATACTGCTGATGCGCTAGGTAAAATGAAACTGCGTGATACCGAAATAGTGCCATTGTATGCGCGTTTGTCTGCCGGCGAACAAAATAAGATATTTCAGCCGCATGCAGGACGCCGCATTGTGCTTTCAACCAACGTGGCCGAAACATCGTTAACGGTTCCGGGTATTAAGTATGTGATTGACCCAGGTACCGCGCGTATTAGTCGTTACAGTTATCGCACGAAAGTGCAGCGCTTACCGATCGAACGTATTTCTCAAGCCAGTGCCAACCAGCGTAAAGGCCGTTGTGGTCGTGTTGAAGAGGGGATCTGTATCCGCCTTTATTCAGAAGAGGATTTCAATGCCCGCCCTGAATTTACTGACCCAGAAATTTTACGTACCAACTTAGCCTCGGTTATCTTACAGATGACGGCATTGGGCTTAGGTGATATCGAAGCGTTTCCGTTCGTTGAAGCGCCAGATAAACGCAACATCCAAGATGGTGTTCGATTGCTTGATGAGCTTGGTGCGATCAGTGAAAAGACCAAAGGCGACAAGAAGGTAAAAGTATTGACGACAATGGGGCGTCAATTAGCCAATTTACCGATTGATCCGCGTTTAGCGCGTATGGTTCTCGAAGCACCTAAAATGGGCTGTTTGAAAGAAATCATGATTATTGCATCGGCGTTATCGATTCAAGATCCGCGTGAACGCCCAAGTGATAAAAAGCAATCGTCTGACGATAAGCATCGCCGTTTCTTCCATGAAGACTCCGATTTCTTAACTTTTGTTAACTTGTGGGACTACCTGCAGAAGAAACAAAAAGAACTGAGTAACAACCAGTTCCGTCGCCATGTAAAAGAAGAATACATGAACTATCTGCGTATTCGTGAGTGGCAAGATGTGTATACCCAATTGCATCAAGCAATGCGTGACATGGGCGGCAAACTCAATACTGAGCCGGGCAGTTATCAAGGTGTTCACACTGCGATTTTAACGGGTTTACTTTCACATATAGGCCTTAAAGATCAAGAGAAAAACGAGTATCAAGGCGCGCGCAATGCTCGTTATCATATTTTCCCTGCTTCAGGACTCTTTAAGAAACAGCCTAAATGGGTGATGTCAGCAGAGCTGGTTGAAACATCGAAACTCTGGGCTCGTGTGGTGGCTAAAATTCAACCTGAATGGGTAGAGCCGCTCGCAAAACATCTGATTAAACGTAGTTACAGTGAGCCGCATTGGTCGAAAAAACGTGCGGCGGTTATGGCTCATGAAAAAGTGATGCTATTTGGTATTCCAATCGTGGCCAAACGCCTAGTGAATTACGGCAATATTGATTCAGCCGTCAGCCGTGAAATCTTTATCCGCAGTGCGCTGGTGGAAGGTGAATGGGAAACGAAACACGCTTTCTTTAAACAAAACCGCGCATTGCTGCATGAAGTGGAAGAGCTTGAACATAAATCTCGTCGGCGCGATATTTTGGTCGACGATGAAGAACTGTTCCAGTTCTACGATCAACGAATCGGTACTGATGTAGTTTCGGGGCGTCACTTTGATACATGGTGGAAAAAAGTTTCCAAAGACACACCGGAACTTCTTAACTTTGAAAAAGAGATGCTGGTTAAAGGGGATGCTAGTCATGTTACTGAGCTTGATTACCCGAATTTCTGGTATCAAGACGGACTCAAACTTAAGCTCAGCTACCAATTTGAGCCGGGAGAAGATAGTGACGGTGTCACAGTTCATATTCCATTACCTATCTTAAACCAGGTTGAGCCTCAAGGATTTGATTGGCAAATTCCAGGGTTACGTCATGAGTTGGTGGTGAGTTTGATTAAATCGCTACCAAAGACGCTACGCAAAAACTTTGTTCCAGCGCCTAACTACGCCGATGCGTTTCTCGCTCGTGTCAAACCGATGGAATTACCGCTGCTCGATGCGCTAGAAAAAGAATTGCGCCGCATGACTGGTGTCGAAGTATTACGCGAAGATTGGAAATGGGACCAGATACCAGATCACTTGAAAGTGACGTTTCGTGCAGTCGACCATCGCAATCGTAAGCTTAAAGAAAACAAAGATTTATTTGAGCTAAAAGAGAGCCTAAAAGAGAAGGTGCAAGAAACCTTATCAAAAGTCGCAGACGATGATATCGAGCAAAAAGATCTTCACACTTGGTCATTTGGTGAGTTGCCGCGTGTTTACCAGCAAAAACGTGGGGGCTTTGATGTTAAAGCTTACCCAGCGCTGGTAGATAACAAAGACAGTGTCGAAATTAAACTATTCGAAACCGAACAAGAACAGCACAGTGCGATGCAGCAAGGTCAGCGCCGTTTAGTGTTACTTAATGTTCCATCACCAATCAAATATTTACATGCGAATTTGCCAAACAAATCAAAGCTTGGACTGTATTTTAATCCCTACGGTAAAGTTCTCGATTTGATTGATGATTGTATTGCATGTGGGGTCGATAAACTGATTGAACAGCACGGTGGCATTGTTTGGGAGCCGGAACAGTTTGAAGCATTGAAGGAACAAATTCGTGGCGAACTCGGCGATACAGTCGTGGATATTGCGCAGCAGGTAGAAAGTATTTTGACGACAGCGTTTAATATCAATAAACGACTGAAAGGGAAGATCGATTTTTCTATGGCATTTGCGCTTTCAGACATCAAAGCACAAATCGAAGGTCTCATTTTTAAAGGCTTCGCTACGGAGTGTGGTTGGAAACGTCTGCCGGATATCCTACGCTATATGAAAGCAATCGAGCGTCGTATGGAGAAATTACCGATCGATCCTAATAAAGATCGGTTGCACATGCTAAAAATAGAATCCGTGACTAACGATTATCAGGAACTCTTGAATAAGATACCTAAAGGCATGGTCGTACCGGAAAAAGTTAAAGAGATCCGCTGGATGATTGAAGAGTTGCGAGTGAGTTACTTTGCTCAGCAGCTTGGAACACCTTATCCAGTCTCAGATAAGCGAATTAAAAACGCGATTGATGAATGTTAGGTATGGGATTTGCATCTTCCTGATATATCACTATAATCTGGCGGGATATGTGGCAAAGGATGGCCGATTACAACCTTTGCCGCACTTAAATAGAGAAGGTTAATCATGAAAAAGACATTACTAGCATTGGCTCTGATCGGTGCATCTACTTCAGCATTTGCTGATTCATGGGTTTATGGCGGTGCTTCAGGAGGTACGGCTGATATCAATGGTGAATCAGGTACAGCATATAACGTGCATGTTGGTACAGGCCTTCTACCTCTTATTGGTGTCGAAGCGGGTTACAACAAATTTGAAGATTTCAGTAACTCTGGCGGTTTAACAATCGATGATACTTACGTGGCTGTAAAACCAAGTATTAACTTTGGCCCACTGCAAGTGTACGGCAAAGCGGGTCTTCATAAATGGGATTCGTCTTATTCTCACGATAACGGTGATGATGGCTACGACACTATGTATGGGGTTGGTGCTGACTACGAAGTCTTTGGTCCAATATCTGTGGGCGCGAACTTCATGAATTACATGGTTGATGGTGATAACGTAGAAACATACTCGCTAACAGTTTCAATCAACTTACTGTAAAGACAAGTATTTATATTTGTTTCAATAAAAAGGAGCCGTGTAAACGGCTCCTTTTTTATATCATCAACGTTAAAATCTAAATCGCTAATTCGCTCAAGTGAGATTTAAAGATAACGTGATTTGAGATGCTGTTTGAAGAACGCTGGATTTAACACTTCTCCAGTCGCTTGTGTAAGAATTTCATTGGTAGTGTACAAACTGCCTTTGCTCCAAACATGGTCATTAAGCCATGTGAAAATAGGAGAAAGATCGCCAGAATCCAAAACACTCTCTACATCAATCGTTTTGCGCATGGCTGCCATAAATTGAGCCGCATACATTGCACCCAGTGTATAACTTGGGAAATAGCCAAATGAACCATCGGTCCAATGAATATCTTGCATGCACCCTTTGCGGTAATTCCCTTTTGTCGATAAACCTAAGTAGCCTTGCATTTTTTCGTCCCATAATTCTGGAACATCGGCACAAGTGATATTGCCATTCATTAAATCACGCTCAATTTCGTAGCGCAAAATGACGTGTGCAGGGTAGGTTAACTCATCAGCATCAATGCGGATAAAGTCTTTCTTCACCCGAGTGTATATTTTTTGCAGGTTAGCTACGTCAAACAGACCCTCAGTACTATCGTCGAATCGGCCTTTAATGAGCTCGGCTAAATGGGCGATAAAATGTGGGTTGCGGCCCAATTGCATTTCAAAAAATAGGGATTGAGATTCATGCACCCCCATAGAACGGGCTTCGCCAGCACGAGTACCAGCCAATGCACGTGGCAAACCTTGTTCATAACGAGCATGCCCCGTTTCATGAACAATACCCATAATGGATTGAACAAATTCACTTTCATCGTAGCGCGTGGTAATGCGCACATCGGTAGGTACACCCCCACAAAATGGGTGAACACTTTCATCTAACCGGCCATGAGAAAAATCAAATTGCAGCAGCTTCATCACTTCTTTACCGAGTGCTTTTTGTGCTTGTGCCGGGTAGTGACCTTTTGGTTCAATCACAGGTCCTGACGCTTGCTTTTCTATGGCTTGAGCGATCATGTCAGGTAGCCAAGATTTTACATCGGTAAAGACTTTGTCTAGCGACTCACTGGTCGTGCCTGGTTCATATAAATTGAGCATTGCATCATAAGGCGTTGTGCCTGCCACTTCTGCTCGAATTTGTGCCTCTTGCTGAGACAATGTGACCACTTCTTGCCAGTTTGCAATAAATCCTTGCCAATCGTTTTGAGTGCGCTGTTCACGCCATGCATGTTCACATTTTGACCCAGCGAGTGATTTGGCTTCCACAAATTCGTTAGGTAGGACGGTCGCTTGTTGCCATTGCTGCTTCATTTCTCTGAGAATAGCACTCTGAGTTTGGTCGAGATTTTCTTGCGCTGCGGATTCGAACCATTCCTCTAGTTGAGGTTGGGTTCTCATTTGATGGATGTGAACAGAGAGCTCAGCCATCGCTGCGCCGCGAGCTTCGGCGCCACCGGAGGGCATGATAGAAGATTGGTCCCAGCTAGAAATGGCGTATAAGTGCTCAAAATTGGCGACTTTCTTTGAATGCTTAACTAGTTTTTCGAATGCGCTCATAGAATAGACCTACATGATAAAAGAATAAGTTTTGATAATAGCAAACAGGCGCAAATTATCATCTCATTTCTCTTGTGGTTAGGTAGGGTAAAACGCGCATTATCATAGGGTTGGTCGTTATATCCGATGCCAAGTAAATTCTGTCACTCGCTATCAACATAACTCTGACAGTTGGTTGTGAATGAGGTGACATACTAAATAGTGCTGAGTAGGGCGAAGAACCTTGCCTATACGAGCAAAAACTTGCTCAGTCTTAGGCAGATTATTGCTTAAATAAGTGATAGATAATTATAACTATATGAATTTTATAGGTCAGAGACTTGGCATTGACCTTGCTCTTATCTATAGACCATCAACATGATGGAAAAAGTTCACAATGTGGTCATGAGTATGAATGAATCTGATACAAAGGCTTAATAAAAAATAGTATTAGAGGGGCATTGTGGAAAATATAAATAAAAACAACCCATTGGTTATTCAACGTTAGAAGGATTTGTTATGCCAACTCCATGTTATATCTCTATTGAAGGTCAAACCCAAGGTCTTATCACGGCCGGAGCTTGCACCGCAGATTCAATTGGTGACTCTTATGTAGAAGGTCACGAAGATGAAATGCTGGTTCAGCAATTTGACCACAATGTGACCGTTCCGACCGATCCTCAATCAGGTCAGCCTGCAGGCCAACGAGCTCACAAGCCATTCAAATTCACTGTGTCTCTCAATAAAGCCGTTCCTTTGCTATACAACGCACTGGCTGCAGGTGAAAAAATGACATCGGTTACTTTAAAATGGTATCGCACTTCCATTGAAGGTAAGCAAGAAAACTTCTTCACCACGACACTAGAAAACGCATCTATCGTCGATATTCGTTGTGAAATGCCTCACTGCCAAGACCCAGCAAAATCGGATTTCACACAAAATCTGACTGTCTCAATGACATATCGCAAAATTACTTGGGATCACGTTAATGCAGGCACGTCCGGTGCTGATGACTGGCGCACACCAGTTGAAGCGTAATCTTAGCAAGTACACAACTATCGCCTGCTTATTGGCAGGCGATAACATAAACCTTAAGCACAGAACATCACATTAACAATGATGTGTTTTGTGCTTAAGGTTTTGACGTATATAAAAAGATCATAGGAAATGTCAGGATGGCGACGTTAAGTTATAAAATACAAATTGATGGCTTAGAAGAAGATACGTTTGTAGTTCGAGGATTTGATGGGCACGAATCCATCTCGGATAGTCAGTTTAAAGGCGAGCCCTGTTATGGCTTTCGCTATATGGTGCAATTGGCGAGTCGTCAATCAAATATCATTGCCGATCAAGTTGTCGACCGAGGCGCAGAATTAACTCTGTATCGTAATGGCGAGCTAGTGCAGCGAGTCAACGGTATTGTACGTAGTTTCAGTAACGGTGATATCGGTCATAATTTTAGCTTTTACGATTTAACACTAGTGCCATCGCTAGAGCGCCTCTCTTTACGTCACAATAGTCGTATTTTCCAACAGTTGACAGTTCCTGAAATTATTTCTGTATTGCTTCAAGAAATGAAAATCACCGCGTTTGCTTTTTCTGTCGCGAGAGACTGTGCAAAGCGTGAGTTTTGTGTGCAATATCGAGAAACCGATCTTGAATTTTTACATCGCATTGCCGCCGAAGAGGGCTTAGTTTACAGCTTCGAACATACAGAGGGTAAACATACCATTCTGTTCACTGATAAAACGGAAAGCTTTCCTTGGGTAAGCGAATCTGTTCCTTACAACGTGTTATCCGGTGGCGCTGTTGACACTCAATATGTGTCAAGTTTGGTCGCGAAGACTCAATCAGAAGTGTCCAGCGTTGAACAACGTGATTATAGTTTTAAAAAGCCAACTTATACCTTTGCGCAAAGCTCAGCGGCGACCGATGCGCAATATCAACAGTCGGATTACGAACACTATGATGCGCCAGGGCGCTATAAAGATGACGTGAGTGGTAAAGCGTTTAATGATATTCGATTAGCCTACTTACGCCGTGATGCTAAAACCCTGTCAGGGAAAAGCAATCATATGTCCCTGCGCGCTGGTTATCAGTTCAGTCTTGAAGAACATTTAAATGACGAGTTAAACACCGATTATCTTGTGGTTGGAGTGTCTCATCAAGGTGAGCAACCTCAAGCGTTAGAGGAAGAGGCGGGAAGCGGCGCAACCACTTACGCTAACCAGTTTAAGCTGATTCCTGCAACATCACTATGGGAAGCTGTGCCTCAGCCTAAACCTCAAGTGGACGGTCCGATGATAGCGATTGTCGTTGGCCCTGATGACGAGGAGATTTTCTGTGATGAGTATGGCCGGGTTAAATTGCATTTCCCATGGGATCGTTATTCTAACACTGATGAACTGAGTTCTTGTTGGGTACGCGTTGCGCAAGATTGGGCGGGTAGCCAATATGGTATGGTTGCTATCCCGCGTATTGGCCATGAAGTGATTGTTTCGTTCCTTAATGGCGATCCCGATCAGCCTATTGTCACTGGTGGTACTTATCACGAAACCAACACGCCTCCTTATGTATTACCGGATAACAAAACCAAAACGGTAATTCGAACGGAAACTCACCAAGGTGATGGTTATAACGAATTAAGTTTTGAAGACCAAGCTGAGCAAGAACAAATTTTCTTGCATGCCCAAAAAGATTATGAAGGCATTACTGAAAACGATCATAACCGTCAGATTCATAATAATAAGAATCTAACTGTAGATGCCAATCACTACACCCAAGTGAAAAAGAACGTCCATGAAACCATCAAGGGCGAAAAACGTGAAGCTGTCAATAAAAACCGCGCCTTTATCATCGACGGAAACTTACACGTCAAAACCGGTAAGGTTTGGGTGAACGACACCACGACAGAAGTGCACATCAAAGCAGGTCAAAAAGTCGTGATTGAATCCGGCTCAGAAATTACCGTTTCTGCTGGTGGCAGCTTCGTTAAAGTAGACCCATCTGGTGTGCACCTTTCTGGCGCTGGAATCAACCTCAACTCAGGCGGCAGCGCAGGAAGTGGTACGGCGATTAGTGCATTGGCGTCTTTATTACCTGGAGGGTTAGAGGCGCCATTGCCACCGGAAGAACTCATTATTGCGCCTACGGCTGCTTATATGACCTCTTTGTTGCCGGCTCTGGCAAAACTTGATTTACCTGTCGCAGAGTTATGTCAGAAGCAGCTTGATGGTACCTGCCCCAAATCTAATTGTGAGTGTGTGAATAATGGTTGAAGAGAGATTCGAAAATGACTTTTACTTAGTTTTAGATGTTCTTAGAGTGATTGATGCCAAAAAACTATGTGCACAACATGATATAGAGTATCAACTCCTCTACGTTAACACGATGTGGGAACAACAATTAGATAATAGTCCTATATGGCTAAAAGTAGAACCGTATGAAGTAATTTGGAATAAGTGGACTCAAGACCCTATATGGGCAAGTAGTGGAGTAGTCTTTGAGTTTACAAAAAATACAAGTCAAGATGAAATTGAATCAACGCTTAAACGTAATATAACAATTAAAACTGAAGGAGATCGTCTGCTCTTATTCAGGTTTTATTCACCTAAAACATTGCTGTTTATGTCAAACTATTTAGAATTAGAACAAATTAATGATTTATGTGGCAGATCAAAAAGAATTATAATATCGCCTTATTTTAAAGAATATAAATCGTTAATAAAATGTCAAAATAATGAAGTGAAAAATAATAATAGAAGATTAATAATCAGTGAACAGTTGGCTTTGGAGTTATTATCATGACAGAAAATTATAAAATAAAAAGTGGTGACACATTATCTGAGATTGCAGAATCATATAATACATCAGTTAG